>JAYFRX010000330.1:0-3433 GCA_040946945.1 Burkholderia sp.
CGGCCGACCCCTTCAGAGACCCAAGGTCATCTATGCCGATCGTGGTTACGATTCCGATCCGCATCGTCAACGATTGCGCGAACGCGGCATCAAACCGGTGATCGCAAGGCGCCGCACTGAACATGGTAGTGGTCTGGGCAAATTCCGTTGGGTCGTTGAACGGACTCACTCGTGGCTCCAGAACTTCCGTCGTCTTCGCATACACTTCGATCGTCGAGCTGACATTCACGAAGCATTCTTGAAATTCGGCTGCGCCCTCGTCTGCTGGAACATCGTCAGGCGTACCGAGCAGTATTTTTGAACTCGCCTCTAAGAGCGGGTTTATCGATCGCTTAGGGTCAAGCGGTTGGGGCTCCGTCTCGAAGGTTATTCGCCGCGTTATCTGCGCATCGACGGCGAGTGGCGCGACCACGAGCGCTGGGCGCTGTTGGCCTATGAATTCGACGCATCCTGAACGCATCGCCCCGGCGGCATTGCCGGCATTCCAGCCGGCTCGCCAAAGCGGGTAGACTGCGCGTTTGCTGTTTTTCGATTCCCTGGAGCCGCGTGTGAAACACGTCCTCATCATCGGCATCGGTGCCGGCAATCCCGACTACCTGACCCTGCAGGCCATCGACGCGCTGCGGCGCGCCGACGTGTTCTTCGTGATGGACAAGGGCGCGGTCAAGGAGAAGCTGATCATCCTGCGGCGCGAGATCATCGAGCGCCATGCTGGCCAGCAGCCCTGGCGCATCGTCGAGGCGGCCAGCCCCGAGCGTGGCCCCGACGGCGACAGCTACGTGGGCGCGGTCGAGGCGCTGAACCGCGACAAGCAGCAGGTGTTCGAGCGCCTGATCGGCGAGGAACTGCGCGACGGCGAATGCGGCGCGTTCCTGGTATGGGGCGACCCCGCGCTCTACGACAGCACCATGCGCATTGTCGGCGCGATCGCAGCCGGCGGCCGCCATGCCTTCGAACACGAGGTGATTCCCGGCATCAGCAGCGTGCAGGCGCTGGCCGCGCGGCACCGTATCGCGCTCAACGAGATCGGCCGCGCGGTCGAGATCGTCAACGGCCGCGGGCTCGGCGCACGCCTGCCCGAGTCGGCCGACAGCGTGGTGGTGATGCTCGACGCGCACAACGCCTTCGAGCGCGTCGAGGACGATGTCGATATCTACTGGGGCGCTTATGTCGGCACGCCCGACGAGATTCTGGTGGCCGGGCACCTCAGCGAGGTCAAGAGCGAGATCGTGCGTGTGCGGGCTGAGGCGCGCACCTGCCACGGCTGGATCATGGATACCTACCTGCTGAAGAAGCGCGCGCGGCTGAAAGCCTGAAGCGGGCCGCGCATCCCGCGCGGCGTCCCGCAATCAGAAGCGATGGCGGATCCCGGTGGCGACCAGCAGCTGGCTGCGCCCGCTCGACGGATCGGCGCTATTGATCACCGCCAGCGCGCCGGTCGAGGCGCGTTGCAGCAGCGTCTCGGCGTAGACGTCGGTGCGCTTCGAGAGCTGGTAGACGGCCTGCGCGGCACCTTGCTGCCAGTGCGCGGTATTTGCATGCGTGTAGGTATACATGCCCGCCAGCGCGAGCGCGGCCGTTGCCTGCCAGACCGCATTGACCTCGTAGTTCGAGAACGCTACCGAAGGCAGCGCAGTGCCGCTGTCAGTGTTCCACACCCCCGTGTAGATCGCCCGCGACCACACGGTGCCCAAGGTCACTTCGCCGATTGCATAACTGGCGCCAGCCGCGACGATGTCCTGGCGCTGCGCGCCGAGCGGAGCCGGCGTGCCGTCCTCGCCCGGCAGACTGGCCGGATCGTAGGCACCGCCGGCGGCGAGGCTGCGCCCGTTGTGGTGCATCCAGGCGACGCCGGCATTGAAGGCCTCGTGCGCATAGTTCACGGCGATCCCGTAGGCGCGATGCTGCGCGAAGCGGCCGGTGCTGTTCGACAGCGCATAAAGGCCGCCAAAGCTGAAGCCGCCGTAGCTGGCGCCGGCGTATTTCACCGCGTTGGCGGCTAGGTAGGTGTTGTTGGCGTTGTCGTTGTCGAAGGGATGGGCGAAGGCAGTGCCGCCCGTCGGCGTAAACGGCGCGGCGTAGTCGTGGATCAGGTCGTATTGATGGCCGAGTGTCAGTGTGCCGAGCCGTTCCGATTGCAGGCCGACATAGCTCGGGTAATCGTTCAGCTGGCTGCCGGCGGTGACCGTGAAGCCGCGCTCGAGCCGGGACAGCGCCTTGGTGCCGCCGCCGAGATCCTCGCTGCCCTGCAGGCCCCAGAAGCTGCCGTCGATCAGGCCGGAGGTGCTGAGATACTGCGCGTGGCCGCCGACATTGCTCAGGTAGGCCAGGCTGCTGTCGAGCTCGCCGTAGAGGGACAGGCTCTGGGCCGCGGCGGCGGTGCTCAGGCAGGCGAGCAGGCTGCCGGCGAGGGCGCGCGAGACGATGATCGGCATGGCGACGCCGGGGATTGAGCGCGCTCTTCTGGGCGCGCGGTTTCGCGGGTGCGACGGCCTGCCTGGCCGGCGCGCGGTCGGGTTCGATGTCATAGTGTGGCTCCACGGGGTTTCGCGCCCCGAGCGGGTCGGATCTTCACGACGAAGGGAGGTCTGCTTTCCGCCGCGCGGGCGGGATACTTGCGCGAACAGTCACAGTGGCGCAACCGCGCCGGATTCGCACCGGCTTCCGCAATTCGTCGTTAGTTTGTGCGGATTCGTTCTATTTTGTATCGATTTCGCCCGGCTTATCGCGGCAAAACGGGGGACGGCATAACAGCGGCCGGCGGGCGAACCAAGAGGGCGACCGAGTCAAGTAGGGCCTCCGGATGAAGGCCCTTGTCAGGCAAGGCGGAGAATGGACTCACGCACATCGATGTCCCCCGCGGCGAGGTTACGGGTGTTCTTCAGGCTGACCCTCTTCGGTCGCCGCTGTTGCTCCATGCGCGCCATGGTTTAGCGTGATCTTGCGCACGCACGCGAGATTTTGGGCTGCGGCTTTGTTGCGCGTCTGCTGGGCATCTTCGCCCCACGATACGTCGAGCACCCAATGGAGTTGATTCTCGATCCCCCAGCGTGTGTAGCGGATTCGGTTGTTTAGACACGATTTTGTGATCAGGCGGGAAGTGGCAAGAGCGGTGCCTGACGGGCTTCGAGGGGTGTCTTGAAGCCCAGTTTTTCGAGACGCCATTCGCGAGCAGGGACAGTCCGCGGCCGGCATCAGCTTCGACCGATCCGAACTGCTCGCGCCCCCCTTGGCTGGTTGGCTCCAGTGCGGCAAAGCGGTCGCCCACTTTGGTGACGTGGATGCCAACACACGCCGCGTCGCAATGATTGAGCTTGCCCGCAAAAAATGGATCCCTTGCTGAGTGTGTAAAACTCACGCAAGGAGGAAGGGAAGATGGGTAATCCGAGAGCTCGATATACGCAGGAATTCATGCTGGAAGCCGTGCGCATGG
>JAYFRX010000331.1:0-3429 GCA_040946945.1 Burkholderia sp.
CTGGGAGCACATCAACCTGACCGGCGACTACCTCTGGCGCAGCAGCGCCAAGATCGGTGCGGGCAAGTTCAGGCCGTTGCGACCTCTGCAACCGGCTTAACGTGCTTTATTTTCCGTTTTCTGAAGCAACCCCATGTAGTGCGCCCCGGCATAGGCCTCCATCACCACCGTGCAGGCGTGAAACGTAGCGCAAAACTCGACCAGTTGCTTGCGGTTCATCTTCTTGCGGAACACTGCTTTGCCCTGACGGTCTTGCCCGTGCATGTGAAACGAGTGCTTGCCCAGATCAATGCCAACCAGCGTTACGTTCTGCATGATGGTCCTCCAAAAAGAAAACACCCTACCGCGTTACCCGCATGTAGGGTGGGGGTGACCATCTCATTAAACAATGGCCGTGCTACGGGGTTCGGCCTTTTCGGCGGGCGCGGCTTCGTCGCCGGCTGTGCCGGTTTCCTTGGCGACACCTTCGAGCTGGCCACCGGCTGCACCGGTCGCCAACAGTTGCAAGCGAACAGCGGTGCCGCCCGCTGGATTCGACGGACGGAGCAGAACCGGCGCGTTGTCCGATGGAGGCGCAGCCGGTTCTATTGATTGCACTTTGAGAGCGGCCGGAGCCATGGAATCCGCCGCCTTATCGAACTGCGGTTTCAGCCCGCTGCCCGTCTGGATCGATGGGACAACGGGAATTGCCTTCGCCGTTACCCCGGCGCTGGCAAGTACCTTCTGGACGTAACTCGGCTTGCCCGCCACGTCAGGCTTGAAGCCGCGCGAGAAGTTGCCGGAGTAGTAGCAGGAGAACGCTGCATGCAGGGCCGCTTGCGGCTCTGGCGTGCGCTTGGAAGCGCGCACATAGCAGTCTTCGAGAATCTTCGAGCCAACACGAAGATTCGTGCAGGTATCGAAGGCTTGCTCGTAGGTGACTTCGTACTTGGGGAGGTTGTAGCGGTTGACTTGCGCAACCCCTACCGAAAAATTCCAGCCGTCCGATGCAAGCTGTTTGGCTGTCGCCACCGCTTCATCGCGGCTTGCTGGCTGCCGGGCTAGACGCCCGCCAACCACGCCGATTGCATAAGGGTTATAGCTCGACTCGACATTGACGACGGCCGCCATAGTCTGCGGCGCTACCGTCGGGGCACACTCTTGTGCGAGTGCCAGAAATTCCAACATGGTTCCGTCTCCAATACGTCATAGCTTGACGGGAACCGTGATACCATATCTTGGTCATCGAACATCACCTTTTTTGGTTGCCGACTTGCCCTTTCCTTTCTTTTGTGGCACGTCGCTTGTGGGGTGGAGTGGTTCGCCCTGTTCTGGCACTTCCTGATTCCTCAAAATTTCGATGCTATCCGTCGGATAGGCTTCTTTCAGATGGTCGTTCAGGCGCTTCAAATCTTTGAAAAGCCTCGCCTTCGTTCGTTCGCGGCGAGTGGTCAGATACCACTCTTTGTTTCCCGCCCATTTGAGTTGGGCAACGACGTAGAACCCTTCCGGCGTTTCAGCGACGATGATTTTCTTCAAAGTCTGCTGCTGCACGGCTAGTTCTAGATCGCCCTCCAAAATACTGTTGGCGGGACTACATGGGATTCGATTCATGTGTGTCCTGTCGTTGGGTGCGGTCATGTCTGAAAGCATCCTATTTTAATTCCAAAACCATGTATTTTGGTTGTCGTTAATAAGTAATCCGGTCGAAAACTTGATGTAAGGCAGAATCCTTTTGCTCGCCCCAGCTGCCGGGGACGGGCTTTCGTGCTGCGCATCGAGCCTTGTTCCAAGTCTCGACCCCTTCGGGCATCAATCCCTCTCGTTGCGCTTGTTCCGCGCGCTCGCCCAACCTTTGGCGACAAACGTCGCTGCCAGGTTGTGCCTTCCTGTCGCCAAATTATACTAGTTTGGCGACTAAAACACGACATAAAACGCTGCGTTGTCACCAACGATGGCAAGACTGCGATTAGAGCTGACACCCTGCTTTTTTTCTTTGAATTGAAGACTAAAAAACGTGGTAATGGCGGCTTGTGGAGCTTGTGGGCAACCGCTTGAGGCTGTCCATCGGCCTGTCAACAGGGAACCGCGCAGCGGTTAGCGCGGAATCCGGCAGCGCCGGATTGTCCATAAATCCACATGCCCGGATTCCCGATCGCGTTGCCATCGTGGTGACACCGCGGGGACCTGGCCAGCTCCTCTTTGTCACCCAAAAGAGCCGCCCGGTTCATTGGCGACAGATCCCGCCGGCGCCGGCAGATCCTGCGTCACCAATGCAGGCTTCGCCTTCAAGGCCGGGCCATGCCCTCACAAACAAGGCGGGCGCTGCCCGCCTGTTACAGCGGTTCCCGCTGAATTAGGCCGTGGTCACGTCGATGTCCGCTCTTTAGCGGGTTGTGTGCGTCGCTGAATACCCTTCGCCTGCCCTAAACGGTTGTCCAGCCCTGTCAGTGCGTCAAGGGCCGGGCTGCGCCCTGAAATCCTCACCCGTTCGGTACTCGCTGCGCTCCGTTCCGCGTGCGGCCTCCGGTTTCTCCCTTGCCCCACTGCCCTGTCTGGCCCTCCTACGGGCAATCACGGCGAAGGGCACTCAGCGAAGCAAGTTCACACAACGAAAGGCGGATACCGACATGACTCACCAACAACAAATTCAAAAGCCGGCTCAAGCATCTAGCAAAGCAACGTTTTACGGAAATCTTGCCGGTATCCTTAGAATACCCCTTGAATACCTAACGGATGCCTTTTAAAATTAAGGCATTCACCAACCACCCCGAGCGAGGCCAGCATGGCTAAAGAAGTGCAAATGTCGATCAAGATGGAGCCAGAGCTACGCGACCAATTCATGGCCGTGGCAGCAGACCGCCATCGCCCTGCCGCTCAGATCATCCGTGACCTGATGCGCCTTTACATCGCCGATAGTGAAACGCCCAACGCACTGACCGCCGAGACGCTCCGCAAGGGCCGCCAAGGTGAAGATGTGTTCCACGCTTCCAGCCCGACCGACTTGTTCAAGCAGTTGGGCATCTGATGCGTTCGGCGAGCTATACCGGGCAGTTCAAACGCGACGTGAAGCTGGCCGAGAAGCGCGGCAAAGACATGGACAAGCTGCGCGCTGTTATCGGTTTGCTACTAGACGGCCAACCTCTCCCGCGCGAGCTTGGCGACCACCCGCTGAAAGGCGAATGGAAGCCGAGCCGCGACCTTCATATAGAACTCGATTGGGTATTAATTTATTGCGTGGACGGTGAAGCGGTTCGCTTCGAACGTACCGGCACGCACTCCGATCTTTTCGGCAAGTAACCATCCACCAATCACCACGGAGTTAATGAGATGGTCACCCCCACCTTACATGCGGGTAACGCGGTAGGGTGTTTTCTTTTTGGAGGACCATCATGCAGAACGTAACGCTGGTTGGCATTGATCTGGGCAAGCACTCGTTTCACCTGCACG
>JAYFRX010000332.1:0-3414 GCA_040946945.1 Burkholderia sp.
TCTTCAGCGCCTGATGAGGGCGTTGTTAGGTTGTAGAAGGCGATCCAGTCAGCGATCACCCGCAGGGCGTGGGTCTGGCTTTCGAAACGATGCCGGTGCACGCATTGCTCCTTCAGTGTCCGGATCAGCCGTTCCATCATCCCGTTCTGCTGTGGGCAGTGCGGAGTGGTGAACTCCTGCTTCAAGCGGTAGCTGCGCACCAGACGCGTGTAGCCGCGGCTGGTGAATACCAGGCCGTTGTCGGAATGCAGCAAGAAAGGCTCCTGCACTCGGCCCAGCGTGCCGTAGCGCGTGATCAGCGCCTGCTCCAGTGCGGCCAACGCTGTACTGGCCTTGCCGGTCCGTGACAGGGGCCAGCCAAGCAATTGGCGCGCGCTGCAATCGATCACCAAAGACAGGCTGAGCCCACCCCGTCCTTGCCACCCCCTACGCGGCACAGGTCGGTTGCCCAGCGCTGGTGGGGCTTCTCGGCACGGTAAACCTTGGCCTCGATGCGCGGCCGCTGGCCAAGGGGGCGCTTGCGCACCTGCCAGCCTTTCAACTTGAAGATTCGCTGCACGGTGTTCTTGTTCGTGCCAAGCAGCCCAGCGACCGTGCGGTAGCCGAACGAAGGCTCTGCCTCGATCATCTCCTTGATCGGCTCGGCCAGTTCCGGCTTCACCTTGGCCGGTGATCTGGTCGGCTTGTAGTAGGTCGTGCGACGTGCCACGCTGAACCATTGGCACAGCTTGGTTATTGGAACCAAGACGCCTTCGTCTTTCAGGCCCTGCTGGACCGAGGGCGTCAGCTCTCGTCCTTTCCCAGCAGGGATGCCAGCTTTTTTCGGGCGCGGATCCCCAGCATGGCCTCGCCGTAGGCTTCCTGCAGGTCCTTCAGTTGCCGCTCGTACTGCTCGAGCACGTCCTCAGGACTTGGCCCGCGGAGCATTTTCCATGCCGCGCTTGCCGTCTTCGACCCGGCTCTCGATCTCTGCTGGGGTCAGGTTGATCTCAAGGGCCAGCGTCGACTTACGCCGGGCGGTCCAGCGCTTGATCTCCTCTTCCATCATTTCGCTCATCGGCGTCTCCTTCGGGGAAAGTAATACCTGAGCAGGTTTTCAGTGGGTCATTACACCAACGGCGTCGCCGAGCGTTTCAATCGGACCATGAAGGAGCAAGCCATCCACGGACGGCTGTTCAACAACGTTGAAGAAGTTCGTGCTGCCGCCGTCGCGTTTAAGGGCTGATACAATCGCAAATGGCGTCTCGAAAAACTGGGCTTCAAGACACCCCTCGAAGCCCGTCAGGCAACACTCTTGCCGCCTGATCGCAAAATCGTGTAAACAACCGGATCCGGTACAGGAGAAGGCAGCGCGCTCAGCAATCTAGAACGCCGCAACGCGTGCCGAGGTCCTTGTCGCTTTCGATCAGCTGGTCGCGACGTATTCGGCCAAATACCTGAAAGCTGTCGAGAAACTCACGAAGGACCGTGACGAACTGCTGGCGTTCTACGACTTTCCTGCAGAACACTGGCAGCGCGTCAGAACAACCAACTCGATCGAATCGACGTTCGCAACGGTGCGTCATCGCACTACGCGCACTCGCAACGGCCTGTCGCGCGCGACGTTCCTCGGCATGGCGTTCCAGCTCATCGAGTCCGCCGAGAAATCGTGGTGCCGCATCCGCAGGCGTCGACAAGATCGAACAGCTTCTGAAGGGCATTCCCTTCAAGGACGGAACCCCGGTGATGGATAGCACACCCCGCTCAGCAACCGCTGAGCCGCCTGATCATGTCGCCGATCGCTCGTACACCACCAAATTTGACAATAGCTCTCCTGGGTCCAGGACACCGTGTAGGCCGCGTATCCGGTTTTGTTTGTCAGGTCGTGGTTTTGTTCCACGCTTCTTTAAGATCCCACCTCGCGACAAAGCCTTGGTGGCGCTTCACTAATCCTTCACCACCATCAGGCTGGATAGGGGGACTTTCACCCCCCCCCGAGCTGTTGATCATGCTCGGCATACAACTATCAGTCGAACCGGCTCAAACCGAGAACGACGAACCGCAACCGCAGGTGGTGGTCGCGTTCGGGTTCTTGATCACGAACTGCGCGCCGTTCAGGTCGTCCTTGTAGTCGATCTCGGCACCGACCAGGTACTGGTAGCTCATCGAGTCGATCAGCAGCTGGACGCCGTTCTTGACCATCACGGTATCGTCCTCGTTGACTTCCTCGTCGAAGGTGAAGCCGTACTGGAAGCCGGAGCAGCCGCCGCCCTGCACGAACACGCGCAGCTTCAGCTCCGGGTTGCCCTCTTCGTCGATCAGTTGCTTAATCTTGTCGGCCGCCGCGTCGGCGAAGACGAAGGGCAGTGGCATTTCGGTGGCGGTGGTAACCGCGGATTCGGTGGCAGCGTTCATTGTGCGGCGGCTCCGGTTTTTCTAGACACAGATTTGGGGTAAAACGCATCCAAACTGGAGTCTGAGATGTTGAAAAAGGTAGACGTGCAGGAAATTGCGCTGGCGGCGACGGAGGGCGCGCGTAGCGCGGCCGTAGACGCCGCCAGCGCCGCCGAATTCAAGCGCTGGTCCGTCGGGCGCAAACGCCCTGTCGTCCTGCGCTTGCTGCGCGGCGAATCGATTGACGCGGTGTCTCGCGAAGTTGGCGTCACGATCGCCGAGCTCGAACAATGGCGCGAACTCGCCCTGGCAGGCATCGAAGCCGGTCTGAAGTCGCGCCAGACTGATCCGTTGGAAGTCAAGCTCAAGGAAGCCGTGCATCGCGTCGGCGAACTGACCATGGAGGTCGAAATGCTGCGCATGGAGCGCGAGCGGCAGGAGCGCCGCCCTTTGATCGCCAGGAGCTCGTCGACATGAGCCACACGATCTCCGCGACAGGCAAACTCTTCGGATTGCAATGGGTATGCCAGGTGCTCAACTTGCCGCGTTCCACGATCTATGCCGAGCGCGCCAGGACGCTCAACAAGGTCACCCCACTTGCCGCAAAATCGTGCCTAAACAACCGGATCCGGTACAGACAGCGTTCATTGCGAACTCTCCAGAAAGCCCTAGCCACTATTGTAGGGCAGTTCCGAAGATCGTGCCGCAGTCCGCGAAATCAAGCGGTTCGCGTCCTCATTCACGTGCCACGGGCACGCTCGTCGATTGGTTCCGGCCATAAATCTATGGTCACCCCCGTTTTTGCAACACTGATCTTTGATGATGTGGTTGGCTTGCCTAAATCTATCCGGCGTCATTGTGGGGATTGGCTCCTCGCGCCACGATGAGAGTCGCGCCTGACGGTCCTGAAAAAACCGCGGCCTTGAAGGCCCATTTTATGGACAGGTTTTCCGTCAGGCCGGTGTGCCGTTCACGTCATCCAATTTCAGCGATCGCAAAACCAGGTGGGGGGACTTCGGTCAATCGTTATGGGGCAAGCGC
>JAYFRX010000333.1:0-3406 GCA_040946945.1 Burkholderia sp.
CGCAAAAGGCTGCCAGTCATGAGCGCCATGTCACGGGCGGTGGCCGTCAGGCCGTGCAGCGCCCCGAGTTCCGCTGGGTCAACACGATGCTCGGCAACCTGAAAACGGCCCTCAAGGGCACGTACCAGGCTATCGATCACGCCCAATATGCCCATCGCTATCTCGCTGAATTCGCCTACGGTTTTAACCGCCGTTTCGATTTGCCCGCGATGGTGCCGCGCCTGCTTCAGGCCGCCGTTACGACAAAACCTCATCCTCGCCTTGTGTTGATGGTCTCGGAGTAAAGTAACTAATCAGGTCAGCGCATGGGCGGCTTCCAGCCATTGCGCGTGATAGGCGTCCTCGTCGCGCTTCACGCCCAGTTCGCCGCTGCGATAGAGAGCGCCAGCGCGCGCCTCGTCTCGCGGCACACTGGCGCCGGCACGATAGGCGTTGGCCAGCATGAACTGTGCGACCGGCAGCTCCTGCCTGGCGTAGCGCGCCGCTTCGGCCGGATCGGCGCTCATGCCGTAGCCGCTGCGGTAGATCAGCCCGACGTAGTAGGCGGCCGCGTCGCCTGCCTCGGCGACAGGCCACAGCCGGGCCAGCGCGCGGCCCCCAGCGCCAGCCGTGCCTCGCGCACGCTCAGCGCGGTGTGGCGTTGGCATGCGCGGCCGGATCGGCCTCGGCGGCCGTCTCCAGCCAAGCCGAGCCCCTCGTCGCGCAGGCCGCTGTCTCGCAAGTCGAGCAGGGCGCTGCCGAGTGCGACCTGCGCATCGCCGCGGCCGTCGCGCGCGAGTTCGCGCAACTGCTGCATCGTGTGCGGCTCGCCGGCCTGGGCGACCATCGCGCGCCATTCCTCGATCCTGGACGGGGTCGGCGCGCGTGGTGCCGCCGCCCCAGCCGGCTTCCGCCACGCCGGCGGCAAGCACAGCACGGCCACCGCCAGCATGCCGGCGGTCGGCAGGCTGGCGCGCTAGCCCGCGCGCCGGAGTTGACGCGGATGCTGGGGGCGGCACCGAGTTCGATCTAGTGGTGCCGGCGGACAAGGTATCGAACATGCGCATCACGGGGCCTCACTGGGGCAGGTCGATTTCATAGGTGGCGAGGCCTTTGCCGCTGCCGTCGTCGGCCGTCACCTGGGTGATGCCGCCCAGGCCCGCCGCGGCGGCCTCGGCCAGCAGGCTCGGTGCCGAGGCGAAGCGCACGTACGCCACCGTGCTGGCGAGCCGGGTGAAGGCGCCAGCTACGCGCCGCGCCGTCGAGGGCGCGCGTGAGCTTGCCGCGCTTCTGCTTCTTGATGTAGGCGATCAGCACGTCGCGGTTCGCGTCGGGCGAGGCGAAGATCGTCTTGCTGCCGTTCAGGCCCGGGAAGTTGCCGCCACCGCTGGCGCGGTAGTTGTTGATGGCGACGACGAACTACGCGTTCGCGTTGAGCGCCGTACCCTTGTACAGCAGGTTGCGGATCCGGCTGCCCATCGGCTGGGTCACGTCGATCTCGTAGCTCAGGTCGGGCGAGGTGAACATATCGAAGTTGTGCCGGGGAAGGTGCTGACCAGCTGCTGCACGGTAGCGGCGTTCGGGTCGATCATGTTGAAGCGCTTGGCGGTCGTCTCAAGCCAGGCCTTCAGGTCGCTGCCGCTGATCTTCACCGCGTAGACGGTAAGAGACGGTTTCAAAAAGGCCAATTGGGACTGTTAACTTTCGCGGCGAGCTGTTAACCTCAGGCATCGGAACAACCGAGACCAAGGAGATGGGCAAGCCGATCATCGACGATGAATTGTGGACACTGATCGATCCGTTGCTGCCGCCCCCCCAAACTGCGGCGCGAGAAAAACCCGGGCCGCCTGCCTGTTTCGAATCGCGCCGCGCTGACCGGCATCCTGTTCGTTCTCAATGCGGCGGCTCCGGTTTTTTTAGACACAGATTTGGGGTAAAACGCATCCAAACTGGAGTCTGAGATGGTGAAGAAGGTAGACGTGCAGGAAGTTGCGCTGGCGGCGACGGAGGGCGCGCGTAGCGCGGCCCTAGACGCCGCCAGCGCCGCCGAATTCAAGCGCTGGTCCGTCGGGCGCAAACGCGCTGTCGTCCTGCGCTTGCTGCGCGGCGAATCGATTGACCCGGTGTCTCGCGAAGTTGGCGTCACGAGCGCCGAGCTCGAACAATGGCGCGAACTCGCCCTGGCAGGCATCGAAGCCGGTCTGAAGTCGCGCCAGACCGATCCGTTGGAAGTCAAGCTCAAGGAAGCCGTGCATCGCGTCGGTGAGCTGACCATGGAGGTCGAAATGCTGCGCATGGAGCGCGAGCGGCAGGAGCGCCGCCCTTTGAGCGTCCGGATCTGGTTGACATGAGCCACACGATCCCCGCGACAGGCAAACCCTTCGGATTGCAACGGGTATGCCAGGTGCTCGACTTTTCCCCGCTCCACGATCTATGCCGAGCGCGCCAGGGCGCTCAACAAGGTCACCCTACTTGCCCCTGTCCGACGTGGCCCGAAGCCCAAGGTGCCGGATCACGAGCTGCTCGCGCCGATCTGACTCGCACGCCGTTCGTCGGCGAAGGGGCGTGCAAGGTCTGGGCACGCTTGCGCATTCAGGACGACATCCGCGTGTCCCGAGCCCGTGTCTCGCCGCTGATGCGCGCGAACACGGCCTGCTTTCGCCCCATCGGCAACCGCAGAAACCGCCCAATGCTTACGATGCTCGAATGACGACTGATCGGCCTAACGAGATGTGGGGCACCGATGGTGCCAAGGTTCAAACCGTCGATGAGGGCCTGGTCTGGATCTTCGCTGCGGTTGATCATTGCGGCGCGACGTGTGTTGGCATCCACGTCACCAAAGTGGGCGACCGCTTTGCCGCACTGGACCCAATCAGCCAAGGGGTGCGCGAGCAGTTCGGATCGGTCGAAGCTGATGCCGGCCGCGGACTGTCCCTGCGAATGGATCATGGCTCGCAGTACAGGTCGGACGATTTGCGCGCCCAGCTCAAGTTCTGGGGGATTACGCCGAGCTACGCCTTCGTCGCTGAGCCGCAGACCAACGGCGTCGCCGAGCGTTTCAATCGGACCATGAAGGAGCAAGCCATCCACGGACGGCTGTTCAACAACGTTGAAGAAGTTCGTGCTGCCGCCGTCGCTTTCAAGGACCGATACAATCGCGAATGGCGTCTCGAAAAACTGGGCTTCAAGACACCCCTCGAAGCCCGTCAGGCACCGCTCTTGCCACTTGCCGCCTGATCGCAAAATCGTGTCTAAACAACCGGATCCGGTACATAATTTCCTTGACGCATAGGAATTTCAACGCATAGGAATTTACGCATAGGAATTTCAAAACGCCAGAGGAGGCGGGCGATCTGCGCAGAAGTTCGCTGGACGGGTAGTGGTGCCGTCGGTGGGCAAGGTTTCCGGCAACGTCACGCGATTTTCG
>JAYFRX010000334.1:0-3393 GCA_040946945.1 Burkholderia sp.
ATCGCGTGACGTTGCCGGAAACCTTGCCCACCGACGGCACCACTACCCGTCCAGCGAACTTCTGCGCAGATCGCCCGCCTCCTCTGGCGTTTTGAAATTCCTATGCGTAAATTCCTATGCGTCAAGCACAAGTTGCTGGAGACCATGTGGCTGCGCGAAGAGCGACGCCGGCTCGACGAACGGGTCGAGGTCGACAACGCGTATCTGGGTGGGGAACGCTCCGGCGTAAGGCTGTGGGCGTGGCGCGGCTGTGGGCGTGGCGCGCCTGGCAAGACGCCGTTTGTAGCGGCCGTGCAGACCTCTGACGATGGCCGCCCTCTGTCATGCGGCTCTCGCCCGTGCCAGGCTTTACCAAAGCGGCCCTTGAGGTCTGGGCGGCCAGCAGCCTGATGCCCACCGCGTGCGTCGTTTCCGATGGCCTGTGGTGTTTCGACGGCGTGACGCAAAAGGCTGCCAGTCATGAGCGCCATGTCACGGGCGGTGGCCGTCAGGCCGCGCAACGCCCCGAGTTCCGCTGGGTCAACACGATGCTCGGCAACCTGAAAACGGCCCTCAAGGGCACGTACCAGGCTATCGATCACGCCCAATATGCCCATCGCTATCTCGCTGAATTCGCCTACCGTTTCAACCGCCGTTTCGATTTGCCGGCGATGGCGCCGCGCCTGCTTCGGGCCGCTGTTACGACAAAACCTCATCCTCGCCGTGTGTTGAGCGTCTCGGAGCCGAGTAACTTACCGGGATAGCCCATGATTCTGCCAACATCCGTTGCCGCTCGCTCGGTTTTAGTCGCCGCGTAGCGGCCTACCTTGTCGCGCTGTCCTCCGTCGCGTTTGGCGCGATGGCGATTTTCGGTCGTTATGCCTATGCGGCCGGCATCGACGTGCTGGGGCTGCTGATCGTGCGCTTCGGCATCGGCGGCGTGGCCTGGCCCACTGGCCACGCGCGACTGCGCATCGCCGCGATGGGCGCGCTCAGTTATGTCGGCCAGTCCTTCTGCTATTTCACTGCGCTGCAGCATACGCGGGCCAGCCTGGTGGCTCCGCGCTGATGGTGGGCGGCGCGGCGGGGCCACGGCGAGCCGATCGGCATCGCGCTGTCGCTGGCGGCGGCCATGATCTATTCGCTCTACATAGTGGCGGGCACACGCGCCACGCTGATGTTCTCGCTGATCGCCGCGACGCGCTGGGCCGCCTTCGGCGTCGCGCCGCAATGGCCGCAGGCTGGCTCACGCTGGTGGCGATCGCCCTGGTGTCGACGGTTGGCGCGATGCTGGCCTTCTTCGCCGGGCTGTCGCTGCTAGGCGCGGCGCGCACTGCCATGCTCTCGACGTTCGAGCCAGTGGTCACGGTGGCGCTGGCCGCGCTGCTGTTCGGCGAGACCTTGTCGCCGATGCAGTGGGCGGGCGGCAGGCCGACGACGCGGTAACGGCCACCGCCACCGTCTGACCGGCGCGGTGCGCGGATCCTTGAATGATGCCGCGCAATGAATCGCAGTGCGAATCAATCGATGCAGAGCACATCGAGTTCACATTAGCGTGACGCAAACTGGACGACGCGGTACCCGGCAGGCGGACATCGCGGTAGCCTTATTCGAGCGGCACCGGCGTCTTGGGCTTGAAATCGCAGAGCAGTTCGATCGCGCAATGCCAGCACTCGGGCCGGCGCGCCTTGCAGACGTAGCGGCCGTGCAGGATCAGCCAGTGATGCGCGTCCTGCAGGAATTCTGCCGGCGTGAACTTTTCTAGGGCGATCTCGACGGTGCGTACGTCCTTGCCCGGCGCGAGCCCGGTGCGATTGGCGACGCGGAAGATATGCGTGTCGACGGCGATGGTCGGATGGCTGAAGGCAGTATTGAGTACCACGTTTGCGGTCTTGCGCCCGACCCCGGGCAACTCCTCGAGCGCCTCGCGATCGGCCGGCACCTCGCCGTTGTACTGCTCCAGCAGGATCCGGCAGGTCGCGACCACGTTCTTCGCCTTGGTCTTGTAAAGTCCGATGGTCTTGATGTAGTCGGTCACGCCGGCCTCGCCGAGCTCAAGCACTTGGCTGGGCGTATTCGCCACAGGGAACATGCGCCGCATCGCCTTGTTGACCGAAACGTCGGTGGCCTGCGCCGACAGCATCACCGCGATCATCAGCTCGAACGGTGTGCTGTATTCGAGTTCGGTGGTCGGATGCGGATTGAGGCTGCGCAGCGTTTCGTAGATCGCGCGTCGTTTGGTGGCGTTCATGCGTTGCGTGGCGGAGTGGTCGGCGAATCGCCGCCGGGTTGATCGTTCGAGCGCGGCTGCTCGCCGTCGGCCTGCTCGGTTGCTCGTCATTCCTGTTCGATGCGTCGGCGGCGCGCCTCGGCCGCGTCGATCTGTGCCTGCACTGCGGGGCTCACGTTCTCAGTGTTACTCGGCGCCTCGTCGCTGGCGGCCAGCTCTTTCTTTTTTTTGCGCGCGCGCTCCAGCGCGGCCGCGATGATCGCGCGTTTCTTCGCCTCGGGATCGTCGGCGCTCGACGCGGCCGGGGCGGCGGTTTGCGCGGCCTGGGCCGTACTGGCTGCTCGGCGTGCTGCGGCGCGCGCCTCAGCGGCCTGGCGCTCGCGGCGCTGGCGCGCCACATGCTGATTGTGGCGCGCACGCGCCGCGTCAGCCTGTTGCTGGGTCCGGGCATCCCAACCGGTGCGCGCGCCGGTGACCGGGATCATCACGATGCAGTCGACGGGGCAGGGCGGCACGCACAGATCGCAGCCCGTGCAGAGTTCAGCCACCACCGTGTGCATCTGCTTCGGAGCCCCGACGATCGCATCGACCGGGCAGGCCTGGATGCACAGCGTGCAGCCGATGCAGAACTGCTCGTCGATCACGGCCAGCGGCCGCGGGCGCTCCTCGCCATGTTCGACGGCCAGCGGGATCGCCGGCTTGCCGAGCAGGCCGGCGAGCCGCGCGATGCCTGCCTGGCCGCCGGGTGGACACTGGTTGTAGCTGGCACTGCCGTCGGCGATCGCTTCGGCATACGGGCGGCAGCCATCGAAGCCGCACTTCGTGCATTGTGTCTGGGGCAGCAGATCTTCGATGCGATCCGCGAGTTTTCTGGTGTCGGTCACGGTGACAACGGGGTTGGCGCGCGCCAGGGCGGGGGTGGATCGGCGCGGCCCGAATCGTTCGGCAAAACGCGATTGTCGCTGATTTCCCGCCTTGCGCTCGGCTGCGCCTGTGCGCATAACTGTGCGCATAACTGTGCGCATAATCAAGGCGCTTTTTTTTCGTGCGCCTGGCAGGGTGAGCTTGCCCGCAAAAAATGGATCCCTTGCTGAGTGTGTAAAACTCACGCAAGGAGGAAGGGAAGATGGGTAATCCGAGAGCTCGATATACGCAGGAATTCATGCTGGAAGCCGTGCGCATGG
>JAYFRX010000335.1:0-3382 GCA_040946945.1 Burkholderia sp.
CCAAAGCCCAATAGGGTTGGCAGATGGTTCCATCGCAGACCGGTTTTCAACACGAACAGGATGCCATTCAACGCTGCCCGATCCGATACGCGTGGGCGACCAGGATGCTCTTTGCGCCGGGGCTTGGTCGGCGGCAGTAACGGTTCGATCAGTGTCCACCAGTCGTCATCAATGATTGGCGCTTCCATCCCTTGGGTTCCGTTGTTCAGACATCCAAAATTAACAGCTTGCCGAGAAAGTAAACAGCCCTTCATTGGTTTTTGAACTGGCCTCTAAGCAGCTCGACCTCGGCGGCATCCGCGGCCGCCGCGCCTTACAAGGCGAAATCGCGCCAGACGAGCGCCAGCGTCTCGCGCACCAGCGCCGGGGCGGCGACCTGTGCATCGCTCATCTGCTCGCGCAGTACCGGGTTGCCGCGCGCGAGCCAGCGCCGCGGCACCGTGCAGCGCGCGCGAGCCGCCAGTAATCGTAGGGATCGGGGCCGGCCAACGCGGCCAGGCAGGTGTCGAGTGCCTCGAGCGCTGCCGCGGGCTCGCGCAGCACGGCCAGCAGGGCCGCCCCTCCTAGGCGGCGTGCAGATTGGCCAGCCGGCACAGCGCATTGTAATGCGCATGCAGCACTGGCGAACAGCCCAGCTCGCGCAGATTGCGGCGTACAATCGCCCCGCGGAAATCCCGCAGGGCCTGGCGAAACCCGGCACTGGCCGTGCCCTGCCCCGCCGCGTTCTCGCCGGCCACCGCGATCAGCGCCTGGGCATAACGCAGCCCGGCCAGCCAACCCGCATCGCGCAAGGCAGCCGCAACAGTGCGCAAGGCCCGCGGCAGGGCCTCGCCCAAAGCCGTGCTGGCCTCGGTGGAGGGTGGCTTCCGACAGCAGCACGGCTGCCGCCGCGAGGATTCGGCAGGGCGTCGGGGATCGGTATTACGGTCGGGGACGTCGTCATGGGCACGCAACCGTCGACGCGGAGGGCTCGGACGCCGCCGCGGCCGGACCACGCGACGGGCCGGCTGGCGGCCTCGGGACGTGCCGCGAAAAACCGCTCAGATCTGGACCATCTCGAAGTCTTCCTTGCGAGCGCCGCATTCCGGACAGGTCCAGTTGATCGGCACATGTTCCCAGCACGTACCGGGGGCGATGCCCTCGTCGGGCAAGCCCGCCTCTTCGTCGTAGATCCAGCCGCAAATCAGGCACATCCAGCTTTTGTATTCCATCGTTTGCCGCGCAGGGAAAAAAACTATTGTTTGGGGAGGCGTGATTGTAATGACCCACCGATTCCTGCTCAGGTCATGGGGTTAATGTAGCGGCGTAGGCGGCATCCGGGGTCATCATCTTCAGCGCCTGATGAGGGCGTTGTTGGTTGTAGAAGGCGATCCAGTCAGCGATCACCCGCAGGGCGTGGGTCTGGCTTTCGAAACGATGCCGGTGCACGCATTGCTCCTTCAGCGTCCGGATCACCCGTTCCACCATCCCGTTCTGCTGTGGGCAGTGCGGAGTGATGAACTCCTGCTTCAAGCGGTAGCTGCGCACCAGACGCGTGTAGTCGCGGCTGGTGAATACCAGGCCGTTGTCGGAACGCAGCAAGAAAGGCTCCTGCACTCGGCCCAGCGTGCCGTAGCGCGTGATCAGCGCCTGCTCCAGTGCGGCCGACGCTGTACTGGCCTTGCCGGTCCGTGACAGGGGCCAGCCAAGCAATTGGCGCGCGCTGCAATCGATCACCAAAGCCAGGCTGAGCCCACCCCGTCCTTGCCACCCCATACGCGGCACAGGTCGGTTGCCCAGCGCTGGTGGGGCTTCTCGGCACGGGAAACCTTGGCCTCGATGCGCGGCCGCTGGCCAAGGGGGCGCTTGCGCACCTGTCAGTCTTTCAACTTGAAGATCCGCTGCACGGTGTTCTTGTTCATGCCAAGCAGCGCAGCGACCGTGCGGTAGCCGAACGAAGGCTCCGCCTCGATCATTTCCTTGATCGGCTCGGCCAGTTCCGGCTTCACCTTGGCCGGTGATCTGGTCGGCTTGTAGTAGGTCGTGCGACGTGCCACGCCGAACCATTGGCACAGCTTGGTTATTGGAACCGAAACGCCTTCGTCTTTCAGGCCCTGCTGGATCGAGAGCATCAGCTCTCGTCCTTTCCCAGCAGGGATGCCAGCTTTTTTCGGGCGCGGATCTCCAGCATGGCCTCGCCGTAGGCTTCCTGCCGGTCCTTCAGTTGCCGCTCGTACTGCTCGCGCACGTCCTCAGGCTTGGCCCGCGGAGCATTTTCCATGCTGCGCTTGCCGTCTTCGACCCAGCTCTCGATCTCTGCTGGGGTCAGGCCGAACTGGCGGCTGGCTGCGGCCACCGTAGTCGTGCCCTGGATGATCTCAAGGGCCAGCGCGCAACTTCACCAACCGAAGCGTGACCGCGTGTCCGGTCATGCAGGGGCAAGTCCACTGCATGCGCGCCAGGTTCAGCGTGATCTTGGGCTGCGGCTTTGTTGCGCGCCTGCTGGACATCTTCACCCCACGATACGTTGAGCACCCAATGGAGTTGATTCTCGATCCCCCAGTGTGCGCGCCAGCCGCAACATTTCGATGGCCTTCATCGGCCTGGAACTGATGAGGCAGGTCTGCTGCGTGGTGGTCTGATCGCTGTGTACCGGATCGGGTCGTTTAGACACAATTTTGCGATCAGGCGGCAAGTGGCAAGAGCGGTGTCTGACAGGCTTCGAGGGGTATCTTGAAACCCGGTTTTTCGAGACGCCATTCGCGATTGTATCGGTCCTTGAACCCGACGGCGACAGCACGAACTTCTTCAACGTTGTTGAACAGCCGTCCGTGGATGGCTTGCTCCTTCATGGTCCGATTGAAACGCTCGGCGACGCCGTTGGTCTGCGGCTCAGCAACGAAGGCGTAGCTCGGCGTAATCCCGGCGGTGTCCCAAAAATAGTCCTGATTAATTAGTTAGTTGACTCCGAGACTCTCAATACACGCCGAGGATGAGGTTTTGTCGTAACAGCGGCCCGAAGCAGGCGCGGCGCCATCGCGGGCAAATCGAAACGGCGGTTGAAACGATAGGCGAATTCAGCGAGATAGCGATGGGCATATTGGGCGTGATTGATAGCGTGGTACGTGCCCTTGAGGGCCGTTTTCAGGTTGCCGAGCATCGTGTTGACCCAGCGGAACTCGGGGCGCTGCGCCGCCTGACGGCCACCGCTCGTGACATGGCGCTCATGACTGGCAGCCTTTTGCGTCACGCCGTCGAAACACCACAGGCCATCGTAAACGACGCACGCGGTGGGCATCAGGCTGCTGGCCGCCCAGACCTCAAGGGCCGCTTTGGTAAAGCCCGGCACGGGCGAGAGCCGCATGAACAGAGGGCGGCCATCGTCAGAGGTCTGCACGGCCGC
>JAYFRX010000336.1:0-3373 GCA_040946945.1 Burkholderia sp.
CAACACTGATGCGCGTGTTCTGGATCAGATCGCGCATCGGAAGCCACAACTGTTCGTGCTCGGCAAAGCTGGCGCGCAGGGCCTCGTGCTCCTGTTTGCTGACGACCGTCAGCGGCAACTTGGCGCGCCGCCCGGGTTTCTTGGTAGGCTCCATCTCGGCGGTTCTCCTGTTCTGGAGCTTGGTCTTGGAAACCCGATTCTCTCGGATTCCTGCGGGAACAGTCGCCTTCAACCTTCAACTATTTTCCTGATTAGTTACTTGACTCCGAGACCATCAACACACGGCGAAGATGAGGTTTGGTCGTAACGGCGGCCCGAAGCAGGCGCGGCGCCATCGCCGGCAAATCGAAACGGCGGTTGAAACGGTAGGCGAATTCGGCGAGATAGCGATGGGTATATTTGGCGTGGTCGATAGCGTGGTACGTGCCCTTGAGGGCGGTTTTCAGGTTGCCTGAGCATCGTGTTGACCCAGCGGAACTCGGGGGCGCTGCGCGGCCTGACGGCCACCGCCCGTGACATGGCGCTCATGACTGGCAGCCTTTTGCGTGACGCCATCGAAACACCACAGGCCATCGGAAACGACGCAAGCGGTGGGCATCAAGCTGCTGGCCGCCCAGACCTCAAGGGCCGCTTTGGTAAAGCTCGGCACGGGCGAGAGCCGCATGAACAGAGGGCGGCCATCGTCAGAGGTCTGCACGGCCGCTACAAACGGTGTCTTGCCGCGGGCGCGCTACGCCATTACCGCCGGAGCGTTCCCCGCCCAGATACGCGTCGTTGACCTCGACCCGTTCGTCGAGCCGGCGTCGCTCTTCGCGCAGCCACATGGTCTCCAGCAACTTGTGCTTGATGAGCCAGACCGGCTTGTAGCTCACGCCCAGCTCGCGTTTGAGCTCCAGTCCGCTGATGGCGTTCTTGCTCTGCGTCACCAGGTAGATTGCCAGAAACCAGGTCGTCAGCGGCAATTTCGTCTTCTCGAATATCGTTCCGACGATCAACGAGCATTGGTACTGGGAGGACTGGCTCAGGCATTCCCACAGTCGCCGGCCGTTGTAGGCGCTGGCGTAGCGCGTGCCCTTGCATCGAGGGCACACCCAGCGCTCGGGCCAGCGAGATTCGACCAGCGCGGCCTCGCATTGCGCTTCGTTGCTGTACTGCTCCTGCAATTCTTTCATCGACAGACAGTCCTGAAACTGGACCCTGTTCATGGGCATGGCGCACGCTCCGTAAGCATCTGGCAAACGATACTTCGTTTCATGCCTGCTTCGGAGTCAAGTAACTAATCAGGACTATTTTGGGGACACCGCCTGATCAACTTCTGTTCCTTCAGAATCGCAATGGCCTGGCGGGACAAGGGGACAAGGTGGTCTGGCCCATATTCCTTTCCAGCTTTCCTGCGTTTCATACGGTCAGAGGGAACCGTCCATAACCGTTCTTCAAAGTCAAACTCGCTCACTCGGCCAGGCGTAACTCGCCGGGGCGCTGGAAAACAAGCGGCGACAAACAGAGCGCCGCAGTGACGGTCTGAGAGCCTGTATATCCCGAAATCGTTCTCAGGAAGTTGCCTAGTTGTCGGGGATCGGTTACCGCTGCATGGTGTTTCACCGGTGCTGGCGGAATGGCGCCGCTTAGGTCTGGCGTTGGATCATGTTTCGCGCGGCCGGTCACGATAGCATAGCGCATGACCTGCCCAATGATCGAGCGGATCCGGTGCGCAGTTTCGATCGCGCCTTTCTTCTCAATTCGCTGCAGAACTGCCAGCACATGCGGCGGCTCGACGTCCGTTACTGCTCCAGAGCCGATGTACGGGAAGACGTGCACCTCCAGCCGGCGCATGTTTTGCTTGGCGTGCGACTCGGACAGATCCTTTGAAAATTTTGCATGCCATTCCCGCGCGACTGCCTCGAAGGAGTTTTCGGCATTGTGGCGATCAGGGTTCGTTTCTCGGCCTGTCGGGCCTCCCCGGGATCGATTCCGTTCGATAGCTTCTTCTTCGCATTCTCACGTTTCTCCCGCGCCTCCTTCAGGGTGACGGTAGGGTAGACGCCTAAGGCCAGAAGTTTTTCCTTCGCGGCCAACCGGTATTTCAGGTGCCAGTACCGGGAGCCATTTGGATGCACTTCGAGGTACATGCCCCCGCCGTCAGCGAGTCGGTACTTCTTCTCGCGCGGTGCATTTTTGCGGATCTCGACGTCGGTCAGCGGCATCGCTCTCTTCCTTGCTGGTCAAGGGTTTTGGGCAGTCTGGGGGTATCAGTAATGGTGGTACCCCGAGATACCGCCATCCGTATCTCCTGATACCCCCGTATGAATGCGGAAGGTTATATACGAGCGCGGAAAAGAAAAACCCCGCAAACTTTTCGGTGGCGGGGCTTTGCGGACAACTTTGAGATACTACGGACAGTCAATTGGTGGAGACGGCGGGAATCGAACCCGCGTCCAGAAGCGGTCCACGACCAGTTCTACATGTTTAGTTCTGTCTTTTGATTTAACCGCCACATCGCGGACGAACACGCTGCGGGACGGCGATCCACTAGGTTTTCGACCCTGTCGTCGCGGCACCGACAGGGCTTAACTGACGTAAATGACCTCTGGCGGTATTGCTACCGGTCTTGCGACACTAGTCCGTCAGTGAACCAGGCAGAGGACGGCGGCCCTTAGGCTGCCAGTGCGAACGTTTCGTCGTTTGCAGTTACGCTTTTCCCATTGATTAACGAGGTGACGGGTCCTCGACATGCCCTAGCCGCTTCGCAACCCCTGTCGAAACCAGTGTCGCCCCCACGAATCTAGCATTATAGCGCAACATTGCGCAGCAACTCACGCAATGCGGCCGTGATCCAGGGCTTCCACATGAAGAGGTTGGTGTGGCAAGGGTGAGCGTGCGGAAGTGAGTGGTTGTAAACATCGTCGTGCTGAGGTTTACTCTCGATTTTTGGTGAAACGAGAGATGCCTTCGATCATGGATGCGTTCGTCGAGTTGCGGGATCCGCGATGCCGTCAGTGCCGTTATCCGCTGGACGAGATTGTGCCTGTACCGGATCGGGTTGTTTAGACACGATTTTGCGATCAGGCGGCAAGTGGCAAAAGCGGTGCCTGACGGCCTTCGAGGAGTGTCTTGAAGCCCAGTTTTTTGAGACGCCATTCGCGATTGTATCGGTCCTTAAACGCGACGGCAGCAGCACGAACTTCTTCAACGTTGTTGAACAGCCGTCCGTGGATGGCTTGCTTCTTCATGGTCCGATTGAAACGCTTGTAATGACCCACCGATTCCTGCTCAGGTCATGGGGTTAATGTAGCGGCGTAGGCGGCATCCGGGGTCATCATCTTCAGCGCCTGATGAGGGCGTTGTTGGTTGTAGAAGGCGATCCAGTCAGCGA
>JAYFRX010000337.1:0-3360 GCA_040946945.1 Burkholderia sp.
GCGTGAGCCGTTCGTCGTCGCGCAGCTGCGTGTAGGCGGGAATCGGCACTTCCTTGCCGCGCTTGTCCCGCAGGCGGGGCCGCTGAACTCGCAGCTTGCGTTCGTCCATCACGATTCGGCCTGGCTGCGAGCCATGCCAGCGCACGTCGGCGGCGGCACGCCCCGCGTGCTTGTCGCCGGCCACCTCGCGAGCAGACACCATCAGCAATTGTTCGACGAGCGCGCGGCCAGCGTCGTACATCAGCGCGTCAACACTGATGCGCGTGTTCTGGATCAGATCGCGCATCGGAAGCCACAACTGTTCGTGCTCGGCAAAGCTGGCGCGCAGGGCCTCGTGCTCCTGTTTGCCGACGACCGTCAGCGGCAACTTGGCACGATGCCCGGGTTTCTTGGTAGGCTTCATCTCGGCGGTTCTCCTGTTCTGGAGCTTGGTCTTGGAAACCCGATTTTCTCGAATTCCTGCGGGAACCGCCGCCTTCAACCTTCAACTATTTTTGGGACACCGCCTCATAAGCGCTGCAAGCCTTCCCAGATCGTCTTCGCGCCGGGTTCGCCATCGCCTTTTCGGACAAGAAAGCCACCGCACTGGGCCATCAGTCGAACCATGTCGTTCAATCTTTCTTCTTGACGGCTTTCTTGCCGGTCGTCGATTTTTTCACCGTGGCCGATTTGCGGGTCCTCTTGTCGCTCGGCTTAGCCTTGCCACGATGACCACCATGCAGTTGCCGCTTCGACGAACTGCTGCGCTCAACGCGCGGCCTGGCCGGCGGGACCGGGTCGCTCCAGCTGAAGGCAAGCATCTGGCTGCCGACGTAGCCGCAGCGGAACTTCAGGCTGGCCGGGTCACTGCCGCTCTGCGGTATGCCGAGGCCTTCGACCGTCACGATGCTGTCGACCTTGATGCGTTGTTTGCCCTCGTCGAACGAGTCGCTCCAGGGGGTGATCGTGGCATTGCCGATGTCGAATGCGCTAGGCGGGAATTCGACGTGATCGAATGCATTCGATGTGCTCGCAATGAAATTGCCGTGCGCGGCGCAGTCAGCGACGAGCGGATCGGCATGCATTTCGGTGACGTACTTGTTGATCAGTTCGGTGCGCTGATCGAGCAGGTCGGCGAACGCTGGGGCGAAAAGCGCAAGCGACAGGCCTGCGACACAAGCTGCCAGCTTGCCGAACACGCCGAATAGACGCTGGGCGGAAAAGCTGTCCATCAGGATTCGAGAGTGCGGAATTGAGACGCCGGGCAAGTGAGATGCCCGACGAAGACGAAGAGTTCACTCTTAGCGCAATTTTTTGTCATGCTGCCGTTTGGTCGGTCGAAAGTTCAGGCTGCGCGAGGCAGGCCGGCACGAATGCCCGGATGGCAGGTGGGATGTTCAGGCGCGAGGGCCGCCGAGACGTGTACCGGATCCGGTTGTTTAAACACGATTTTGCGATCAGGCGGCAAGTGTCAAGAGCGGTGCCTGACGGGCTTCGAGGGGGGACTTGAAGCCCAGTTTTTTTTCGAGACGTCATTCGCGATTGTATCGATCCTTGAACGCGACGGCCGCAGCACGAACTTCTTCAACGCTGTTGAACAGCCGTCCGTGGATGGCTTGCTCCTTCATGGTCCGATTGAAACGCTCGGCGACGCAGTTGGTCTGCGGCTCAGCGACGAAGGCGTAGCTCGGCGTAATCCCCCAGAACTTGAGCTGGGCGGGGAAATCGTCCGACCTGTACTGCGAGCCGTGATCCATTCGCAGGGACAGTCCGCGGCCGGCGTCAGCTTCGACCGATCCGAACTGCTCGCGCACCCCTTGGCTGATTGGCTCCAGTGCGGCAAAGCGGTCGCCCACTTTGGTGACGTGGATGCCAACATACGCCGCGTCGCAATGATCAACCGCAGCGAAGATCCCAGACCGAGCCCTCATCGACGGTTTGAACCTTGGCGCCATCGGCGCCCCACATCTCGTTAGGCCGATCAGTCGTCATTCGACCATCGTGAGCATTGGGCGGTTTCTGCGGTTGCCGATGGGGCGAAAGCAGGCCGTGTTCGCGCGCATCAGCGGCGAAACACGAGTGCGGGACAGCGAATGTCGTCCTGAATGCGCAAACGTGCCCAGACCCCAGACCTTACGCGCCCTTTCGCCGACGAACGGCGTGCGAGTCAGATCGGCGCGAACAGCTGCGAGCAGCTCGTGCGGCGGCTCGGGTTTTTCTAGCAGGCCGTTCAAGTATACGTCGTTGATGGGCGTCCCATTCGTAGTTGAAGGTTCGGGCGGCAGAGTTTCGTAGGCTAGGCGGACTTCAAGTCATGGTCAACGCGTTTATCGGTCGAACGATGCAAGGCAACGGCGAGCATCCAGAGGTCCGTCGGCACCGCCGAGCTTACGGAATCGCTTCTCAGCTTCCAGAAAGCCAGTGGCCGCCCATCGCATCGCCATGTCGACATCGCGATAGCGGTTGACCCGGCCGCTGACGCGGCGCACCGCGCCGTTCGGATTCTCGATCAGGTTCGTCGTCGCCAGGCTGCGGAGCAGCCGCAGCGTCAGGTCCAGGCGGTTGACCGTGAACGTTTCCTCAAGCCCCTCAAGCAGCGAGGCCGCCGCGTCCGGATGGTCGGTCTTCAACCATGCCGCCTGGGCCTTCAGCCGAGCAAGGCCGTCGTCGGCCGGCAGCTTGTACGCGGCACGCATGACCGAGGCGACCTGCTGTCGGGTCTGCTTCGGCAGCCGTTCGGTCACGTTGCGAATCTTGTGGGTCCGGCACCGCTGGACGTGGGCAAGTTCGCGGAACACTGCCTGGATCGCTGTGCGCAGCGCCTTGGACCCATCAATCACGAACAGATAGTCCCGGTCGGTCGCCAGCCCGCGTTCGATCAGGCTATTCAGCAGATCCTTAGAGGCTAGATCAAAAACCAACCTGATTAGTTATTTGACTCCGAGACGATCAATACACGGCGAGGATGAGGTTTTGTCGTAACGGCGGCCCGAAGCAGGAGCGGCGCCATCGCCGGCAAATCGCAACGGCGGTTGAAACGGTAGGCGAATTCAGCGAGATAGCGATGGACATATTGGGCGTGATCGATAGCGTGGTACGTGCCCTTGAGGGCCGTTTTCAGGTTGCCGAGCATCGTATTGACCCAGCGGAACTCGGGGCGCTGCGCGGCCTGACGGCCACCGCCCGTGACATGGCGCTCATGACTGGCAGCCTTTTGCGTCACGCCGTCGAAACACCACAGGCCATCGGAAACAACGCACGCGGTGGGCATCAGGCTGCTGGCCGCCCAGACCTCAAGGGCCGCTTTGGTAAAGCCCGGCACGGGCGAGAGCCGCATGAACAGAGGGCGGCCCATCGTCAGAGGTCTGCACGGCCGCTACA
>JAYFRX010000338.1:0-3353 GCA_040946945.1 Burkholderia sp.
GGGGGGGGGGGGCGAAACCTTGCGGTCCAGACGGTGGGTTCGCCGCACGGTGAATGGCGCTGCAGTTGCAGTCCTGCGTTCAACATCGCGCTGTCAAATTGTTACTTCCAATCGCTTGGACTTCCATCGCGGTTGGCCAGGTCGGGCAACCGGATCCAAATTGCCGCGTATACGCCCCCGTACGTACGGGGGCGCGGGAGGGGTCGGGCCGCGGCGAGGCTCGACCCCTCTCCCGATTTCCAGGACCGGGCACGCGCATCAGTGCGTGCCCGTCGATGCGATCGACCGAGGTCGATTACATATCCATTCCCATGCCGCCCATGCCGCCAGGCATGCCGCCAGGCATCGGAGCATCTTCCTTCGGCAGCTCGGCAACCGCTGCGTCCGTAGCCAGCAGCAGGCCGGCCACCGAAGCGGCGTTCTGCAGCGCGGTGCGCGTGACCTTGGTCGGATCGACCACGCCAGCCTCAACCATGTCGACGTACTCGCCCGTTGCGGCGTTGTAGCCGTAGTTGCCCGAACCGGCGGCAACCGCAGCGACCACGACGCTGGCTTCTTCGCCGCCGTTCGTGACGATCTGGCGCAGCGGCTCTTCCATGGCGCGCAACACGATTTTGATACCAGCGTTCTGGTCGACGTTGGCACCGGTCAGAGCGGCGATGGCGGTACGAGCGCGGATCAGCGCGACGCCGCCACCGGCCACGATGCCTTCTTCCACAGCTGCGCGCGTGGCGTGCAGTGCGTCTTCGACACGTGCCTTCTTTTCCTTCATTTCGACTTCGGTCGCGGCACCGACCTTGATCACGGCCACGCCGCCTGCCAGCTTGGCAACGCGCTCTTGCAGCTTCTCGCGATCGTAGTCCGAGGTGGCTTCCTCGATCTGGGCGCGCACTTGCTTGACGCGTGCCTCGATATTCACGCCTTCGCCGGCACCATCGATGATCGTGGTGTTTTCCTTGCCCACTTCGATGCGCTTGGCTTGGCCTAGCTCGGCCAGCGTGGCCTTCTCAAGCGTCAGGCCGGTTTCTTCTGCAACCACTTGACCGCCGGTCAGGATCGCGATGTCTTCCAGCATGGCCTTGCGACGGTCGCCGAAGCCCGGAGCCTTGACGGCAACGGTCTTCAGGATGCCGCGGATGTTGTTGACCACCAAGGTGGCCAGCGCTTCGCCTTCGACGTCCTCGGCGATGATCAGCAGCGGCCGGCTGGCCTTCGCGACCTGTTCCAGGACCGGCAGCAGGTCACGGATGTTCGACACCTTCTTGTCGTGCAACAGCACGAACGGGTTGTCGAGGACGGCGACTTGCTTGTCCGGGTTGTTGATGAAGTATGGCGACAGGTAACCGCGGTCGAATTGCATGCCTTCGACGACGTCGAGCTCGTCGGCCAGCGACTTGCCGTCTTCGACGGTGATCACGCCCTCCTTGCCGACCTTGTCCATCGCTTCAGCGATGCGATCGCCGATCGAGGAATCGCTGTTCGCCGAGATCGAGCCGACTTGGGCAATTTCCTTGTTGGTAGTGCAGGGCTTGCTGATCTTCTTCAGCTCTTCCACTGCGGCGGCGACGGCCTTGTCGATGCCGCGCTTCAGGTCCATCGGGTTCATGCCCGATGCGACGTACTTCATACCTTCACGGACGATCGATTGCGCGAGGACGGTTGCCGTCGTCGTGCCGTCACCGGCGTTGTCGCTGGTCTTGGAAGCGACTTCCTTGACCATCTGCGCGCCCATGTTCTGGAGCTTGTCCTTCAGCTCGATTTCCTTGGCGACCGACACGCCGTCCTTGGTCACCGTCGGGCCACCGAATGAGCGCTCGAGGATCACGTTGCGGCCCTTCGGACCCAGCGTGACCTTCACTGCATTGACGAGAATGTTCACGCCTTCAACCATCTTCGAGCGGGCGGAATCACCGAACACGACGTCTTTAGCTGCCATCTTATAACTCCTTGAATTCTGGAATGGATTCGCTGGGAAGCGTTACGCGGGCTTAGGCCGCGTTGACCACGGCCATGATGTCTTCTTCGCGCATCACAAGCAGTTCCTGGCCGTCGACTTTGACGGTCTGGCCAGCGTACTTGCCGAACAGGACGCGATCACCAACCTTCACGTCGAGCGCGATCGGCACCCCCTTGTCGTCGCGCTTGCCCGAGCCGATCGCCAGCACTTCGCCTTGATCCGGCTTTTCAGCGGCGGCATCCGGGATCACGATGCCCGAGGCCGTCTTGGTTTCCTGATCCAGGCGCTTGACGATCACGCGATCGTGCAAAGGACGAAGGTTCATGTTTACTCCTCTCTTGAATGTGACTGAAGTACACAAGGATACCGCCGGACTGTCGCCCGACGGCGAATTGTTAGCACTCTCGTACAGCGAGTGCTAATTATATAGACAAGGTTTGACAAATTCAAGAACCAAGGAAAGAGGTTTTTATGCAAATATTTCATGACATGGAGAATATTTTTCTCACCTCGACCGCGCGCCATTAAGAGGAGGCATAGCGACGCGCACGCCACGGCGCTTCTGGACGCCCATGAGGCTAGCCGCCCTGCCCGAAGGAAATGGAACCCGCTCGGTGAAGAAATCGGACTTTGCCGATATCTCCAGGCCAGCCGCCCCCGGGACAATGGCGGGTCTCGAAAAAACGCCAGCGCGGCGCGCCCTCACCTCGTCTCCGAAATCCATCTCATGCTCATGAAAGAACGCGCCACCGTGCTGTGCCGACGCGGCGACCAGATCCTCCTGGAGGCGGTGTCCCATTCGTAGTTGAAGGTTGGGACGGCAGGGTTTCGTAGGTTAGGCGAACTTCAAATCATGGTCAACGCGTTTATCGGTCGGACGATGCAAGGCAACGGCGAGCATCCAGAGGTCGCGTCGACGCCGCCGAGCTTACGGAATCGCTTCTCAGCTTCCAGGAAGCCAGTGGCCGCCCATCGCATCGCCATGTCGACATCGCGATAGCGGTTGACCCGGCCGCTAACGCGGCGCACTGCGCCGTTCGGATTCTCGATCCGGTTCGTCGTCGCCAGGCTGCTGATCAGCCGCGGCGTCAGGTCCAGGCGGTTGACCGTGAACGTTTCCTCAAGCCCCTCAAGCAGCGAGGCCGCCGCGTCCGGATGGTCGGTCTTCAACCATCCCGCCTGGGCCTTCAGCCGAGCGAGCCCGTCGTCGGCCGGCAGCTTGTACGCGGCACGCATGACCGAGGCAACCTGCTGTCGGGTCTGCTTCGGCAGCCGTTCGGTCACGTTGCGAATCTTGTGGGTCCGGCACCGCTGGACGTGGGCACGTTCGCCGAACACTGCCTGGATCGCTGAGCGCAGCGCCTTGGACCCATCAATCACGAACAGATAGTCCCGG
>JAYFRX010000339.1:0-3343 GCA_040946945.1 Burkholderia sp.
GCTGAGAAGCGATGCCGTAAGCTCGGCGGTGCCGACGAGCTCTGGATGCTCGCCGTTGCCTTGCATCGTCCGACCGATAAACGCGTTGACCATGACTTGAAGTCCGCCTAACCTACGAAACCCTGCCGCCCCAGCCTTCAACTACGAATGGGACACCGCCCCGGTTTTTTCTAGGCACAGATTTGGGGTAAAACGCATCCAAACCGGAGTCTGAGATGTTGAAGAAGGAGACGTGCAGGAAGAGCTGCGCTGGCGGCGGCGGAGGGCGCGCGCGTAGCGCGGCCGCAGACGCCGCCAGCGCAGCTGAATTCAAGCGCTGGTCCGTCGCGGACGCAAACGCGCTGTCGCGTCCTGCGCTGGCTGCGCGGCGAATCGATTGACCCGGTGTCTCGCGAAGTTGGCGTCACGATCGCCGGGCTCGAACAATAGCGCGAACTCGCCCTGGCAGGCATCGAAGCCGGTCTGAAGTCGCGCCAGACCGATCCGTTGGAAGTCAAGCTCAAGGAAGCCGTGCATCGCGTCGGCGAACTGACCATGGAGGTCGAAATGCTGCGCATGGAGCGCGAGCGGCAGGAGCGCCGCCCTTTGATCGTCCGGAACTCGTCGACATGAGCCACACGATCTCCTCGACAGGCAAACCCTTCGGATTGCAACGGGTATGCCAGGTGCTCGACTTGCCGCGCTCCACGATCTATGCCGAGCGCGCCAGGGCGCTCAACAAGGTCACTCCACTTGCCCCTGTCCGACGTGGCCCAAAGCTCAAGGTGCCCGATCACGATCTGCTCGCAGCTGTTCGCGCCGATCTGACTCGCACGCCGCTCGTCGGCGAAGGGGCGCGCAAGGTCTCGGCACGCTTTCGCATTCAGGACGACATCCGCGTGTCCCGCGCCCGTGTCTCGCCGCTGATGCGCGAACACGGCCTGCTTTCGCCCCATCGGCAACCGCAGAAACCGCCCAATGCTCACGATGCTCGAATGACGACTGATCGGCCTAACGAGATGTGGGGCACCGATGGCGCCAAGGTTCAAACCGTCGATGAGGGCCTGGTCTGGATCTTCGCTGCGGTTGATCATTGAGACGCGGCGTGCGTTGGCATCCACGTCACCAAAGTGGGCGACCGCTTTGCCGCACTGGAGCCAATCAGCCGAGGGGTGCGCGAGCAGTTCGGATCGGTCGAAGCTGATGCCGGCCGCGGACTGTCCCTGCGAATGGATCACGGCTCGCAGTACAGGTCGGACGATTTCCGCGCCCAGCTCAAGTTCTGGGGGATTACGCGGAGCTACGCCTTCGTCGCTGGGCCGCAGACCCACGGCGTCGCCAAGCGTTTCAATCGGACAAGGAGCAAGCCATCCACGGACGGCTGTTCAACAACGTTGAAGAAGTTTGTGCTGCCGCCGTCACGTTCAAGGACCGATACAATCGCGAATGGCGTCTCGAAAAACTGGGCTTCAAGACACCCCTCGAAGCCCGTCAGGCAGCGCTCTTGCCACTTGCCGCCTGATCGAAAATCATGTCTAAACAACCGGATCCGGTACACTAGAATCACGCCTCGATTTGCGTTACGGCACTGCCAGGCACGGATCGCATGCCGTCGGATGGAATGATACGAAAATAAGGATTGACGCAGTAACGAAGCCACGTCACAATGATCGATTATTTGGGCGGTTAGCTCAGCGGTAGAGCCCTGCCTTCACACGGCAGGGGGCACTGGTTCGATTCCAGTACCGCCCACCAAGGATGCATCGGCGTGTGAAGCCCGAAGAACAAAGTCCATAAAGCGAAAGCCGAGGGCCTTTTTCTTTGCAGTCGAACTTGGCGAATTTAGCCTTTTGGCGCAAAAGTGGCGCACTCAGACAATAAGCAAAGACAATAAGCCAAGACGCAACAAGAACCACATAGTCTGGAGCATCGATGGCATCAATCTGGAAGCGCGGGAACTACTGGTGAGCGGCAGTGCGCCGTCAAAACGATCCCGAACAAACACCTACGTTCGACACCAACGGCGACGCTGAGGCGTGGGCGCTCCGGTTGGAGTCCGAAATGGATCGAGGCCTTTTCGTCGACCGGACAGAAGCTGAACGCAACACCCTTGGAAGATCTTTTGAAGGCAAGCGATCAGGTCTTCGGTTTGCGAGCGGGCTTGCCAAGCTGTCGCAGAGTTAAGGTCGAATCTGGTGTGGGGCGGTCGGGAGGTATGTGAGAAGGCGGTGGCGTGAGCAGTGAGCATGTTGCTTTTCGCGGTAACGCCTAGCAACCGGAGGCTCACCACCATGGCGAAACATACGCAGGAAGCGAAGAGCAGTCAAGCAGCAGAAACGGCGGCGTCCCATTCGTAGTTGAAGGTTGGGAAGGTTGGGGCGGCAGGGTTTCGTAGGTTAGGCGGACTTCAAGTCATGGTCAACGCGTTTATCGGTCGGACGATGCAAGGCAACGGCGCGCATCCAGAGCTCGTCCGCACCGCCGAGCTTACGGAATCGCTTCTCAGCTTCCAGGAAGCCAGTGGCCGCCCATCCCATCGCCATGTCGACATCGCGATAGCGGTCGACCCGGCCGCTGATGCGGCGCGCCGCGCCGTTCGGATTCTTGATCAGGTTCCGTCGTCGCCAGGCTGCGGATCGGTCGCGGCGTCAGGTCCAGGCGGTTGACCGTGAACGTTTCCTCAAGCCCCTCAAGCAGCGAGGGCGTCGCGTCCGGAGGTCGGTCTTCAACCATGCCGCCTGGGCCTTCAGTCGAACGAGGCCGTCGTCGGCCGGCAGCTTGTACGCGGCACGCATGACCGAGGCGACCTGCTGTCGGGTCTGCTTCGCCAGCCGTTCGGTCACGTTGCGAATCTTGTGGGTCCGGCACCGCTGGACGTGGGCACGTTCGCCGAACACTGCCTGGCTCGCCGAGCGCAGCGCCTTAGACCCATCAATCACGAACAGATAGTCCCGGTCGATCGCCAGCTCCCGTTCGATCAGGCTATTCAGCAGATCCTTAACGACTTCGGCGTTCTCGCTCGAACCGCTCACCAGCCCCATCAAATGCTTCTGGGCGTCGCTCTCGACGCCAATCGCGGTGAGGATATGGCACCCATCGACGATGATACCGTCCAGGTAGATGGCTAGGATGTCGTGATCCTCGAAGCGACGCTCCATCAGCCCGTCAAGCTTCTTCTTGCTCGCCTTCACGAACTGGCGCGAGACGCTGCTCTTCGAGATGCCGACGGTGTGCGCTATTTCAGGCAACGCCTCGTCATACTTTCGGGTCGACACGCCGCTGACCATGATGTCGTACATGCGCTGCGTGAGCCGTTCGTCGTCGCGCAGCTGCGTGTAGGCGGGAATTGGCACTTCCTTGCCGC
>JAYFRX010000340.1:0-3337 GCA_040946945.1 Burkholderia sp.
CGGGTTTCTTGGTAGGCTTCATCTCGGCGGTTCTCCTGTTCTGGAGCTTGATCTTGGAAACCCGATTCTCTCGGATTCCTGCGGGAACCGCCGCATTCAACCTTCAACTATTTTTGGGACACCGCCCTCGCTGGGCCCGATGGCTGGGTGTGCCCTCGATGCAAGGGCACGCGCTACGCCAGCGCCTACAACGGCCGGCGACTGTGGGAATGCCTGAGCCAGTCCTGCCGGTACCAATGCTCGTTGATCGTCGGAACGATATTCGAGAAGACGAAATTGCCGCTGACGACCTGGTTTCTGGCGATCTACCTGGTGACGCAGAGCAAGAACGCCATCAGCGGACTGGAGCTCAAACGCCAGCTGGGCGTGAGCTACAAGACGGTCTGGCTCATCAAGCACAAGTTGCTGGAGACCATGTGGCTGCGCGAAGAGCGACGCCGGCTCGACGAACGGGTCGAGGTCGACGACGCGTATCTGGGCGGGGAACGCTCCGGGGGTAAGTCTGTGGGCGTGGCGCGCCCGGCAAGACGCCGTTTGTAGCGGCCGTGCAGACCTCTGACGATGGCCGACCTCTGTTCATGCGGCTCTCGCCCCTGCCGGGCTTTACCAAAGCGGCCCTTGAGGTCTGGGCAGCCAGCAGCCTGATGCCCACCGCGTGCGTCGTTTCCGATGGCCTGTGGTGTTTCGATGGCGTGACGCAAAAGGCTGCCAGTCATGAGCGCCATGTCACGAGCGGTGGCCGTCAGGCCGCGCAGCGCCCCCCGAGTTCGGCTGGATCAACACGATGCTCGGCAACCTGAAAACGGCCCTCAAGGTCACGTACCACGCTATCGATCACGCCAAATATGCCCACCGCTATCTCGCTGAATTCGCCTACCATTTCAACCGCCGTTTTGATTTGCCCGCGATGGCGCCGCGCCTGCTTCGGGCCGCCGTTACGACAAAACCTAATTCTCGCCGTGTGTTGATGGTCTCGGAGTAAAGTAACTAATCAGGTTGGTTTTTGATCTGGCCTCTTAGCGAACGCTTCATACCGTTTCGTGGGTGCGCCGCCGCATTTCCGGGGTCTCAGACCGGGTTCGGGATGTCGATGAAAGTGTGCTCGAGGCCGAAATGCTCTGACAAATAGCGGCCCAGCGCCTGGATGCCGTAGCGCTCGGTGGCATGGTGCCCCGCCGCAACGAAGGCCACGCCGCTCTCGGCCGCCGCATGCGTGACGAATTCGGAGGCTTCGCCGGTCAGGAACACGTCGGTGCCCGCGTCGATGGCGGCGTCGAAATAGCTCTGCGCGCTGCCGGTGCACCAGGCCACCCGACGCAGCGGCTGGTCGGCGTCGCCCAGCACCAGCGGCGTGCGGCCCAGCGCGTTCTTGACCTTGGCCGTGAAGTGCTCGAGTGAGACCGCCATCGACAGGGTCGCCATCCAGCCCAGGCCATGCTCGCCGAAATAGCTGTCGGCTATCAAGCCGAGCCGCGCGCCGAGCTGCGCGTTGTTGCCGAAATCGGGATGCGCGTCGAGCGGCAGGTGGAAGGCGAACAGGTTCAGTTCGTTGGCAAGCAGCAGCTTCAGGCGCTGGTATTTGCGGCCCGTCACCTGCAGCACCTCGTTGCGCCAGAAATAGCCGTGGTGGACCAGCACCGCGTCGGCCCCCCATTCGACCGCGCGCTCGAGAAAGGCCAGCGAGGCGGTCACGCCGGTGGCGATCCGCTCGATGCGGCGGCACCCCTCGACCTGCAGCCCGTTCGGGCAGTAGTCCTTGAAGCGCGCAATGTCGAGGGTATTGTTCAAGTACAATTCAAGCTCGATGCGGTCCATATATTCCCCTAATATCTTCAAATGCTTAGACGTTTCTGGCTGTTCTTCGCACAGGCTGTGACGGTAGTGCTCGCGCTGATGTTCATCGTCGCGACCCTCAAGCCGCAGTGGCTACAGCGACAGGGGCAACTCGGCAAGCAGCTGGCGGCACCAATCGTGGCGCTGCGCGAGGTGGCACCAGGCGTTGGCGGCGCGCCGCCCGCGCTGGCCTCGTATGCGGATGCCGCGCAGAAGGCCATGCCGGCCGTGGTCAACGTGTTCTCGAGCAAGGACGGCTCGCTGCCGCCCGATCCGCGCGCCAAGGACCCTCTGTTTCGCTATTTCTTCGGTGACCGCAATCCGCGCCGACAGCAGGAGGAGCCCGCATCGAATCTTGGTTCGGGCGTCATCGTGAGCCCGGAAGGTTACGTTCTAACAAACCAGCACGTGGTGAACGGTGCCGATCAGATCGAGGTCGCGCTGGCCGACGGACGTACCTCGACGGCCAAGGTGATCGGCAACGATCTCGAAACCGACCTGGCTGTGCTCAAGATCAACATGACGAACCTGCCGACCATCACTCTGGGCCGCTCGGACCAGTCGCGCGTCGGCGACGTGGTGCTGGCGATCGGCAACCCGTTCGGCGTCGGCCAAACCGTCACGATGGGCATCATCAGCGCGCTCGGCCGCAATCACCTCGGCATCAACACCTTCGAGAACTTCATCCAGACCGACGCGCCCATCAATCCCGGCAACTCGGGCGGTGCCCTGGTCGACGTGAGCGGCAACCTGATCGGCATCAACACGGCGATCTACTCGCGCTCGGGCGGCTGGCTCGGGATCGGCTTCGCGATCCCCGTGTCGACCGCGCGCGCCGTGCTGGAGAGCATCATCACCACCGGCGCTGTCACGCGTGGCTGGATCGGCGTCGAGCCGCAGGACCTCACGCCCGAGATCGCCGATTCCTTCGGGCTGCAGCAGAAGAGCGGCGCGATCGTCGCCAGCGTGCTGCAGGGCGGCCCGGCCGACACGGCCAGCATTAAGCCCGGCGATATCCTAACCACGGTCAACAACGAGCCGATCACCGACACCACGCGCCTGCTCAACGTAGTCGCGCAGATCAAGCCCGGCACGCCGACCCAGGTCGAGGTGGTGCGCAAGACGCGCAGCTTCATGGTGACGGTGGTGATCGGCAAGCGCCCGCCGCCCAAGCAGGCGCTCGACGACCAGAACAACGACGACGCCGGGTAAGAGGCTAGTTCAAAAAGACTGCTCCGTACGCCTGAAGATGTTCCAGCAGACGAGGGCGCAGCCGAATTTCAAGAATGCTTCGTGAATGTCAGCTCGACGATCGAAGCGTATGCGAAGACGACGGAAATTGTGGAGCCACGAGTGAGTCCGTTCAACGACCCAACAGAATTTGCCCAGACCACTGCCACGTTCAGTGCGGCGCCTTGCGATCACCGGTTTGATGCCGCGTTCGCGCAATCGTTGACGATGCGGATCGGAATTGTAACCACGATCGGCATAGATGACCTTGGGT
>JAYFRX010000341.1:0-3327 GCA_040946945.1 Burkholderia sp.
GTGCAGGTGAAACGAGTGCTTGCCCAGATCAATGCCAACCAGCGTTACGTTCTGCATGATGGTCCTCCAAAAAGAAAACACCCTACCGCGTTACCCGCATGTAGGGTGGGGGTGACCATCTCATTAATCCCGGCGCGGGCAATCGGGATTACCGCGCAGGGACTTCACGCCGGGCCGGCCGGATCAGCTCGCCACCGAAGCGGCGAGGCTCATCCGGTGACGCTTGTTTCGCGCGCCGGTCGTGGAAATCGGCCGGTTCAGGTTCAGCGCACCTCGGTCAGCTGCTCAAGGATGGCCGGGTTCTCGAGCGTCGAGGTGTCCTGCGTGATCGCCTCGCCCTTGGCGAGCGAACGTAGCAGGCGCCGCATGATCTTGCCGGAGCGGGTCTTGGGCAGGTTATCGCCGAAGCGGATGTCCTTGGGCTTGGCGATCGGGCCGATTTCCTTGCCGACCCAGTCGCGCAGCGTCTTGGCGATCTGCTGCGCCTCCTCGCCTTCCGGACGCGAGCGCTTGGGCACCACGAAGGCCACCACCGCCTCGCCCGTCATGTCGTCGGGGCGGCCGACCACGGCCGCCTCGGCTACCAGTTCGTGCGAGACCAGCGCCGACTCGATCTCCATAGTGCCGAGCCGGTGGCCCGAGACGTTCAGCACATCGTCGATGCGACCAATGATGGTGAAGTAGCCGCTGTCCTTGTCGCGCGCCGTGCCGTCGCCGGCCAGGTAGAGCGTGCCGCCGAGCTCGTCGGGGAAGTAGGCCTTGCGAAAACGCTTTGGGTCGCCCCAGATAGTGCGCGCCATCGACGGCCAGGGACGCTTGACCACCAGGATGCCGCCCTGCCCGTTGGGGACGTCCTGGCCGGTCTCGTCAACCACCGCCGCCATAATGCCCGGCAGCGGCAGCGTGCAGGAGCCGGGAACGGTTGGCGTGACACCCGGCAGCGGCGTGATCATGTGGCCGCCGGTCTCGGTTTGGAACCAGGTGTCGACGATCGGGCAGCGCTCGCCGCCGACGTTCTTGTGGTACCACATCCAGGATTCGGGATTGATCGGCTCGCCGACCGTGCCGATGATGCGCAGGCTCGACAAGTCGTAGCGCGACGGACGGGCGGCCTCGTCGGTGCCCGAAGCCTTGATCAGCGACCGGATCGCGGTGGGCGCGGTGTAGAACACCGTGACCTTGTGGTCGGCTACCATTTTCCAGAAGCGGCCCGCGTTCGGGTAGGTCGGCACGCCTTCAAACAACACCTGGGTCGAGCAGGTCGCCAGCGGCCCGTAGGTGATGTAGGTGTGGCCGGTGATCCAGCCGATGTCGGCGGTGCACCAGAAGATGTCGTCGGGCTTGCGGTCGAAGGTCCAGTCCATCGTCAGCGCGGACCACAGCAGGTAGCCGCCAGTGCTGTGCTGCAGCCCCTTGGGCTTGCCTGTCGAACCCGAGGTGTAGAGGATGAACAGCGGGTGCTCAGCGCCGACCCATTCCGGCTCGCAGGTTTCCGGCTGCTTCGCGGTGATCTCGTGCAGCCACAGGTCGCGGCCCTCGTGCCAGTCGACTTTGCCGCCGGTGCGGCGGTAGACGATCATGCTCTTGACCTCCTCGCAGCCGCCCATCGCGATCGCCTCGTCGGCGATGCTCTTGATCGGCAGGGTCTTGCCGCCGCGCACCTGCTCGTCGACCGTGATCAGCGCGCTGGCGCCGATGTCGACCAGCCGCTCGTTGAGCGACTTGGCCGAGAAACCGCCGAACACCACCGAATGCGTCGCGCCGATCCGGGCGCAGGCCTGCATCGCGACGATGCCCTCGACCGACATCGGGATATAGATGATGACGCGGTCGCCCTTGCCGATGCCGCGCGCTTTGAGCGCGTTGGCCAGGCGGCAGATGCGCGCCAGCAGCTCGGCGTAGGTCACGCGCGTGACGCTGCCGTCGTCGGCCTCGAAGATCACGGCCACGCGCTCGCCGCAGCCAGCCTCGACGTGACGGTCCAGGCAGTTGTACGAGGCGTTCAGCTCGCCGTCCTCGAACCATTTGTAGAACGGCGCGTTCGACTCGTCGAGCACGCTCGAGAATGGCTTGTGCCAGTCGATCGCCTCGCACGCCAGGCGCGCCCAGAAGCCTTCAAAATCGCGGCCGGCTTCGTCGACCAGCGCCTGGTACGCGGCCATGCCGGAAATATTGGCCGCCTGTTCGACGCTGGCGGGCGGAGCAAACTGGCGGTGTTCGTGAAGAACCGAATCAATCGCAGACATCGACTACCCCTTGATGAAGGTAAAACCGCTGCATGACGGTGCGCGACGCGCCGTGCCTCCTAATCCCGGCTGGCGGTGGCCGGGCGAACGGTGCCGGGCGGCGCGGGCCTTGCTGTCCTTGTTTCTGTGATGAAGCGCCGGGCCGCTCGTCGGCCTGCCGCCGCGAGGGCCGGCGGCGGCGTCTTGTTGCAACGCCGCATCGAGCGGCGCCCGCTCGCGCGTTCGACACGATAAGCTTCGCAACTTACCCGTCTCTTACGTGGGCCCGGCAGGGCGGCGTCCCATTCGTAGTGGAAGGTTGGGGCGGCAGGGTTTTGTAGGTTAGGCGGACTTCAAGTCATGGTCAACGCGTTTATCGGTTGGACGATGCAAGGCAACGGCGAGCATCCAGAGGTTCGTCGGCACCGCCGAGCTTACGGAATCGCTTCTCAGCTTCCAGGAAGCCAGTGGCCGCCCATCGCATCGCCATGTCGACATCGCGATAGCGGTCGACCCGGCCGCTGACGCGGCGCACCGCGCCGTTCGGATTCTCGATCAGGTTCGTCGTCGCCAGGCTGCGGATCAGCCGCGGCTCAGGTCCAGGCGGTTGACCGTGAACCTTTCCTCAAGCCCCTCAAGCAGCGAGGCCGCCGCGTCCGGATGATCGGTCTTCAACCATGCCGCCTGGCCCTTCAGCCAAGCGAGGCCGTCGTCGGCCGGCAGCTTGTACGCGGCACGCATGACCGAGGCGACCTGCTGTCGGGTCTGCTTCGCCAGCCGTTCGGTCACGTTGCGAATCTTGTGGGTCCGGCACCGCTGGACGTGGGCACGTTCGCCGAACACTGCCTGGCTCGCTGAGCGCAGCGCCTTGGACCCATCAATCACGAACAGATAGTCCCGGTCGGTCGCCAGCCCGCATTCAATCAGGCTATTCAGCAGATCCTTAGAGGCCGGTTCAAAAATACTGCTTGGTATGCCTGAAGATGTTCCAGCAGACGAGGGCGCAGCCGAATTTCAAGAATGCTTCGTGAATGTCAGCTCGACGATCGAAGCGCATGCGAAGACGACGGAAGTTGTGGAGCCACGAGTGAGTCCGTTCAAC
>JAYFRX010000342.1:0-3327 GCA_040946945.1 Burkholderia sp.
ATGCGCACGGCTTCCAGCATGAATTCCTGCGTATATCGAGCTCTCGGATTACCCATCTTCCCTTCCTCCTTGCGTGAGTTTTACACACTCAGCAAGGGATCCATTTTTTGCGGGCAAGCTCATGCATCGTCCGACCGATAAACGCGTTGACCATGACTTGAAGTCCGCCTAACCTACGAAACCCTGCCGCCCCAACCTTTCAACTACGAATGGGATGCCGCCGGATGACCGCTACATGAGGTATTTCAACGGCCTGCTAGGGGCCGACAAGTGTACACCTCAGCCGAGGCGCGCGTTGCTGCACTGCCAGATACCGGGAATTGCCGCGCAAGCCCGCCGCGGCACGCGCACCCTCCACGTGGCCCAGAAAGCCCGCCCGGTGCCGGCTTCAGAGCTTCCCGGAAAACCGCGCCAGAACGCGCCCGGCAGCCCGTGACGCGAGCGGCCGCGAGCGCCCCCCGCGACGTCCGGCCGCTCGCTGATTCGGGTAAAATGCCGGCCCACGCGCGCAGCGAAGTTCCGCCGCCGGCCATCCCCGCCGGTTCGCCGTTCTCCGGCCGAAATCCGTCGCTGCGCCACGGCGCTCCGCGCCCGGCCTCCCGCTCATCACCCAAGGAATGCTCATGACAGGCTTCGATCGTCAAACGATCTCCGACACCACCGCCAAAATCCTGCTCGAAGTGCAGGCGGTGCACTTCAACGCCGCAAAGCCGTTCATCTTCACCTCCGGCTGGGCGAGCCCGGTCTACATCGACTGCCGCAAGCTGATCTCGTATCCGCGCGGGCGCCGGGGCCTGATGGAGATGGCGGAAGCGACGATTCTGCGCGATGTCGGTTTCGAGCAGATCGACGCGGTGGCGGGCGGCGAGACCGCCGGCATTCCGTTCGCGGCCTGGATCGCCGACCGCATGATGCTGCCCATGCAATACGTGCGCAAGAAGCCGAAAGGTTTCGGCCGCAACGCACAGATCGAGGGCCACCTGGAAGAGGGCTCGCGCGTGCTGCTGGTTGAGGACCTGACCACCGACAGCCGCAGCAAGATCAACTTCATCAACGCGCTGCGCACCGCCGGTGCCGAGGTGAACCACTGCTTCGTGCTGTTCCACTACCACATCTTCAAGAAAAGCGTCTCGGTCCTGAAGGACATCGACGTCGACCTTTACGCGCTGGCCACCTGGTGGGACGTGCTGCGCGTGGCCAAGGCCTCGGTCTACTTCGAAACCAAGACGCTCGACGAGGTCGAGAAATTCCTGCACGCACCGGCCGAGTGGTCGGCCGCGCACGGCGGGGCTACCGCTCCGAAGGAGTAAGTGCGAATGGCACTTACTTTGTGCCGCTACATGTGGAGCTTGCGTTGTAAGTCATTGAATCGGAAGGAGGTAGCCGGCCCCCGAATTGATAGGACGGTTGTTACCAAACAGCCAACTCATTTTTCCAAAGGCCAGTCACGATGGATCGTCATGCGCGAAGTCGGCAGCAGCAACATCGAACCAGAATTGAACGTTGTGCGAAGTCGACGACGGCGGTGGAATTGTTCAATGTGTTGCACAGCCCCGAGTGACTTGAGACAACCGAAGCGCTTCTGCCCGAGCATCGCGAGGGGATCTATCCGCCGACGGTGACGCTGTCGATGTTCATGCGTCAGGCCCTGGAAGCGGATAATTCGTGCCCAAAGGCGGTCAACGGTTGGGCCGCGCGGCGCGTCGCCGACGGCCTGAGTCCGAGGAGCGTTCGCACGGGGGGGGCTATTGCCGAGCCCGCCAGCGCTTGCCCTTGGCAATGGTCAGTGGGCTGTACCGGATTCGGTTATTTAGACACGATTTTTCGATCAGGCGGCAAATGGCAAGAGCGGTGCCTGACGGACTTCGAGGGGTGTCTTGAAGCCCAGTTTTTCGAGACGCCATTCGCGATTGTATCGGTCTTGATACGTGACGGCGGCAGCACGAACTTCTTCAAGGTTGTTGAACAGACGCCCGGTGGATGGCTTGCTCTTTCATGGTCCGATTGAAACGCTCGGCGACGCTGTTGGTTTGCGGCTCAGCGACGAAGGCGTAGCTCGGCGTAATCCCCCAGAACTTGAGCTGGGCGCGGAAATCGTCCGACCTGTACTGCGAGCCGTGATCCATTCGCAGGGACAGTCCGCGGACGGCATCAGCTTCGACCGATCCGAACTGCTCGCGCACCCCTCGGCTGATTGGCTCCAGTGCGGCAAAGCGGTCGCCCACTTTGGTGACGTGGATGCCAACACACGCCGCGTCGCAATGATCAACCGCAGCGAAGATCCAGACCAGGCCCTCATCGACGGTTTTAACCTTGGCGCCATCGGCGCCCCACATCTCGTTAGGTCGATCAGTCGTCATTCAACCATCATGAGCGTTGGGCGGTTTCTGCGGTCGCCGGTGGGGCGAAAGCAAGCCGTGTTCGCGCATCAGCGGCGAGACACGGGCTCGGGGTAAGCGGATGTCGTCCTGGATGCGCAGGCGCGCCCATACCTGGCGCGCTCCTTCACCGACGAACGGCGTACGAGCCAGATCGGCACGGATCGCCTCGAGCCGCTGGCAGGCTGACGCCTTGGGCTTCGGACCGCGTCGCATGGGGGCAAGCTGGGCGACGTTGCTCAGCGCCTTGGCACGCTCGGCATAGATCGTTGTGCGCGGGAAATCGAGCGTCTGGCACAGCCGCTGCAATCCGAAGGGTTTGCCTATCGTGGAGATCGCGTGGCTCATGTCGACGACCTCCGTACGATCAAAAGGCGGCGTTCCTGCCGCTCGCGCTCCATGCGCAGAACTTCGACCTCCATGGTCAGTTCTCCCACGCGAGGCACGGCGTCCTTGAGCTTGACTTCCAGCGGATCGATCTGGCGTGACTTCAGTCCGGCTTCAATACCGGCCAGGGCAAGCTTACGCCACTGCTCGAGTTCGGCAATCGGTTACACCGACCTCGCGAGAAACGGCGTCAATAGATTCGCCGCGCAACAAACGCAAGACGACAGCACGTTTGCGCCCGATAGACCACTGTTTGAATTCGGCGGCGCAGGCGGAGTCTACAGTCTCGCTACGCGCTCCCTGCGTCGCCGCCTGCGCAACCTCACGCATGTCCACTTTCTTCAACATCTCAGACTCCAGTTGAGATGACACGTTTCACCCCAAATCTGTGCCTAGGAAAACCGGAGCCGCCACACCATGGAGGTCGAAATACTCCGCATGGAGCGCGAGCGGCAGGAGCGCCGCCCTTTGATCGTCCGGAACTCGTCGACATGAGCCACACGATCTCCGCGACAGGCAAACCCTTCGGATTGCAACGGGTATGCCAGGCGCTCGACTTTCC
>JAYFRX010000343.1:0-3291 GCA_040946945.1 Burkholderia sp.
GTCAGCAGTCCGCAGAGCAACGGGATGGCAGAAAGTTTCGTCAAAACGATAAAGCGAGACTACGTTTGGCGGATGCCCAAGCCTGACGTCAGAACCGCACTGCAAAACTTGGCCATCGCGTTTGACCGCTACAACGAGTCGCATCCGCACAGCGCCTTGAGATACTGCTCGCCACGCGAATTCCGCCAGCGCTCAACTTCACCAACTGAAGCGTGACCGCGTGTCCGGCCATGCAGGGGCAAGTCCAATAAGTTCGAAGATGGGTCAGGCCGCCGTCATAACCGATCGCACGAATCTCGATCGGCAGTGCGGTCGCCGGCAGCCACGCCGGATGCGCAGCCCGAACCCGGTCATGCAGATAGGCCGTGAATGGGTCGAGCTTCTGCGTACGTCCCCAACGTGGCGAATGCTCCTGCTCAGCACAACTCCGCAAATATTTGCGCACGGTGTTCCTCGACAGCCCCAGTTTCCGTGAGATCTCCCGGATTCCCAATCCTTGGCGGGCCAACACACGTATTTCCACGACTACCTCTCTTGTAAGCACCGGCCCTCCAAAAAGGCCCATCCTACCTGGGTGGGTCAAATCCAATGCGCTGCCGCTGGGTCATTTTCAACGTGCTGCTGACACGTGCCGATCGTGTTTGGCTGGGTCGTCGCCGGCCACCAGCTCGGCGCGGCCGCACGCGCAGCGTGCCGCAGGCGGCCTGAGGCAGGCAAGGCGCGAGGGCACGGTGCGGCCACCCCGCCTCGCACCGGCCCGAGCGGCCCGCCGCGCCCGAGCTGATTAGCAATCCCGAACCCCGCCATACGCATCCGGCAGCGAACGGGTATCCTTGCGGTTCTCCGGGGCTTGTGCCCTTTTTCGACTATAAGGAACCGCATGTCCGTCAAACCTGCACCCACCACTGTGTCGGTCCACGAACTGATCGCGGGGCGCTGGAGCCCGCGCGCTTATTCGAACCAGCTGGTCAGCGGCGAGCACCTGCATGCGCTGCTGGAGGCCGCGCGCTGGGCACCGTCGGCCTACAACGCGCAGCCCTGGCGCTTCGTGGTGTTCGACCGCGCGCGCGACGAGGCCGCTTTCAAGAAGGCCTTCGCCACGCTGGTGCCGTTCAACCAGGCCTGGAACGCGCCGGTTCCGGTGCTGATCGCGGTGACCTCGCACACGCTGACCTCGAAGAGCGAGCCGAGCACCACTGCGCTCTACGACGCAGGCGCGGCAGCCATGGCGCTGGTGTTGCAGGCGCATGCGCTGGACCTGGTCGCCCACCAGATGAGCGGCTTCGATCCGAAGGCGTTCCGCGAGGCCTTCACCGTGCCGGTCGACGTCGAGATCATCGCGATGATCTCGGTCGGCCACTACGGCGACGCCGAGAAGCTCGACCCGGTGCTGCGCGATCGCGAATGCGCGCCGCGCACCCGCAACGCGATCGACGAGATCGCCTACCAGGGCGGCTGGGAGGTGCCGTTCTCGGGCGCTTGAGGCGGCTGGTCGCCCGGGCGCCGCCACGGGCGAGCCCCGCCGGATGCACCGCCGCAACGGGACGCGCGCCACGCCGTCACCACGACGGGCGGCGTGCGGTTTTCATGTGCCACGCGCAGACATGCTGGGCGTGGCCGATCGCGCTGCCCCGCCGTGGTCGCTGGGATCGTGGACCGGGCGCGGCAATCCGCCGGCAGGCCTGGCCGCCGCTCAAACTGTCCCCTATTTTACTCGCCGCGCGCCCATTGTAGGGCGGCGCGCTTCTGTATTAAAACCCCTCTTCCGCTTCGCGCCCGTCCCGTCGGCGTTTCGTTCCCCATGAGCTACTGCGCGATCGATTTCGGCACTTCCAACTCCGCCGTCGCCCTGCCGGACCCGGCGCGGGAGGCGGCGATGCGGCTCGCGCCCGTGGAGGGCGAGCACCGCACCCTGCCGACCTCCATCTTCTTCAACACCAACGAAGGCACGCGGCGAGTGCGGCCGTGCCGCGCTGGCCTCCTACATCGACGGTTTCGACGGCCGGCTGATGCGCTCGATGAAGAAGAGCATCCTCGGCTCGCCGCTGGTGCAAACCACCACCGATCTCGGCGACGGCAGCGGCATCGCCTATACCGAGGGGTGATCGCGATCTTCATGCAGCATATTGGACGCAGAAGGTGCAGGTCTGCTCGGGCGGCGCGGTTGCTCGCTCGATGCTCGGCCGGCCGGTGTTCTTCGTCGACGACGATGCGCGTGCCGACCGCCTCGCCGCGCAGCAGCTCGTGGCGGCCCCGCGCAGTCGGTGAGCCTGAAGGAGGTGCTTTCCAGTATGAGCCGATTGCGGCCGCGTTCGACTACGAGTCGTGCCAGGCGGCCGAAACGCTGGTGCTGGTGCGCCGATTGGGGCGGTACCTCGGACTTCTCGCTGGTGCGAGTCGGCTCCGAGCGCATGGTGTGGCTCGAGCGCAAGGAGACGACGCGCTTGCGCATCACGGCGTGCACGTGGCCGTCCACCGACTACGACCGCGCCGCGTCGAGCTGACCTCGATCATGCCGGCCTTCGGCTACCGTTCGCTGTACCCGGAAAACCGCGAGCTGCCGAACCGGATCTACTTCGACCTCGCCACCTTATCAATACCGTCTACACGCCCAAGCCGCTTGCCGAGCTCAAGCTGATGAAGAGTTATATGTGGACACGCGCCAGTTCGAGCGGCTGGCTCGGGGTGGTCGAGCAGCGTTTTGGCCACGCGCTGATGGCGCGTGCCGAGGAGGCCAAGATCGGCGTGGCGGCGGGCGGGGAGGCCATGATCGACCTGAACGAGATCGAGGAAGACCTGCAGATCGCTTTCGACGATGCGCGAGACCGTGCGGCTGGCCGGCATCGCGCCGCGTGAGCTGGGCGCGCTCTACTTCACGGGCGGCTCGACCGGGCTGGCCTTCCTGTCGGGCGCGCTGGCGGCCGCCTTTCCCGATGATCGCCTCGCCAGCGTCGTCACGGGCCTCGGGATCCACGCGCGGCGCCGGGAGCGCGAATTGCGTCCGGCACCGCGAACCGCTGCATCACTATCGGAATCAATCCGGCCCGATCGCGGCTCGACCCGAATTCGGGTCGGAAAAAATCGCGATAGGGGCGTGCCACGCGCGCGGCCCGCCCCCTCCCACACACCGTGCGTACGGGGTCCCTACACGGCGGTTCGGATCGGTTTGAGCTTGCCCGCAAAAAATGGATCCCTTGCTGAGTGTGTAAAACTCACGCAAGGAGGAAGGGAAGATGGGTAATCCGAGAGCTCGATATACGCAGGAATTCATGCTGGAAGCCGTGCGCATGG
>JAYFRX010000344.1:0-3289 GCA_040946945.1 Burkholderia sp.
GCGTCGACGAGCGGCGGCAACTGGGTGACGTCGTTGCGGTTCGCGCCGGTCAGGATGGCGCTGATGGGAACGCCATTGGCATCTACGAGGATGGGGTGCTTGGAACCGGGTCGCGCGCGATCCGTGGCGTTCGGGCCAGTTTTTCGCCCGCCCCAACAGATCGTACCGACGAGGAATCGACGGTAGCGTATGAAAGATCGATCTGCCCGGCCTCGCGCAACGTGTCGAGCAGCAGTTCGTGCAGTCGATTCCATACTCCTGCTTTGCGCCAGTCGTTCAGTCGTCGCCAGCAGGTCGGGCCGGAGCCAAAGCCCAATAGGGTTGGCAGATGGTTCCATCGCAGACCGGTTTTCAACACGAACAGGATGCCGTTCAACGCCGCCCGATTGGATACGCGTGGGCGACCAGGATGCTCTTTGCGCGGAGGCTTGGGCGGCAGTAACGGTTCGATCAGTATCCACCAGTCGTCATCAATGATTGGCGCTTCCCATCCCTTGGGTTCCGTTGTTCAGACATCCAAGGTTAACAGCTTGCCGAGAAAGTAAACAGCCCCTCATTGGTTTTTGAACTGGCCTTTAAGTGAGGGCCACCGGTTCGGCGGGATCGGCGGCACGATCCGCCGCCCGCGCCACCCACCCTGCCCGCGGAGCCCATCGCCCTCGCTGCCCGACCCGCTACAATGCCAGCCTCGCCTCGCCACCGTCCCCGACCATGAATTCATCCGAGGCCAAGATCCTCGCCGCCACGCGGCACTGGCTCACGCGCGCCGTGATCGGGCTGAACCTGTGCCCGTTCGCGAAGAGCGTGCACGTCAAGGGCCAGGTGCGTTATGCGGTCAGCCAGGCGAGCGGCTTAGAGGATGCCTTCGCTGATCTGAAAACCGAGCTGCGCGCGCTCGCCGAGGCCGATCCCGAGGCGATAGACACCACACTGGTTATCTTCTCGCTCGCCTTCGTCGAGTTCGCCGAATTCAGCGACGCGATCCACTTCGCCGACCAGCTGCTGCGACAGCTGCGGCTCGACGGTATGCTGCAGATCGCGAGCTTCCACCCGCACTACCAGTTCGACGGCAGCGAGCCCGAGGACATCGAGAACTACACGAATCGCGCGCCCTATCCTATCCGATCCTGCACCTGCTGCGCGAGGCCAGCATCGATCGCGCGGTCGAGGCGTTTCCGGACGCGGCCGAGATCTACGAGCGCAACCAGGCCACGCTGCGGCGGCTCGACCACGCGGGCTGGCGGGAATGGGTGACGGAGGACGGCCAGGACGGCCGCCCCGAACCGGGCAACTGAGCGCTGCCCGGCAAGCCGGGCTCAGTTGCTGGCGCTGGCGGCCTCGTCGGCTTGCGGCGCGAAGAAGCGCTGGTTCAGCTCGGCCAGGCCGAACATCTCGAGGATCTCGTTTAGCCGCTCGCTCGGCTTGCGGCGCGGCAGGTTCTTGTACTGCGCGATGATCAGCTCGTTCTTCATCGAATGCTTCCAGCCGACCAGCTCGGTGACGCTGACTTGGTAGCCGTGCGCCTCCAGCTGCAGGCAGCGAAGCACATTGGTGATCTGGCTGCCGAACTCGCGCGTATGGATGGGATGCCGCCACACCTCGGCCAGCGCGCTGGCCAGCGACTTGCCCTTGTGCCGGCGCAGCACGACGGCCACCTCGGCCTGGCAGCACGGTACCAGTACGATATGGCGCGCCTCTTTGGCGAGCGCGAAGCGGATCGCGTCGTCGGTGGCGGTATCGCAGGCATGCAGGGCCGTCACCACGTCGACCGTGGCCGGCAGCTTCGGCGAGTCAATCGACTCGGCCACCGACAGCGTCTCGAAAGACATCCCGCCGAAACCGAGCCGCGCGGCCAGCGCGGTGGAGCGCTCGACCAGCTCCTCGCGCGTCTCGATGCTGTAGATATGCGAGCCGGCCGCCGGGCGCGCCTTGAAGAACAGGTCGTAGAGGATGAAGCCGAGATAGGACTTGCCGGTGCCGTGGTCGACCACGCTCACGCCGCCGCGCTCGGCGGCGACGCTGTCGAGCAGCGGCTCGATTAACTGGTACAGGTGGTAGACCTGCTTGAGCTTGCGGCGGCTGTCCTGGTTCATCTTGCCGTCGCGCGTCAGGATGTGCAACTCCTTGAGCAGCTCGATCGATTGCTCAGGACGGACTTCGTAGGTCTTGTTTGACATGGGGCGGGAACGGCCAAGGGCGCACCGATGAAACCGGCGCGACATCGGCAGAAATGTAGGTAGAATGGCGGCAGTTTACCGAAATTCGCGCGACTTGCCCGAAGGCCGCCCTCAGCCGCCCGCGCCGAGCCGCCAGAGCGACGTGATCTCGGCCGAGCGGGCGCGGTGCAGCGGGTCGCTCGCATCACCGGCCTTGGGATGGACCGGCTTGATGTCGTCGCGGCCCAGCACTGCCAGTCCCGCCGCGTCGATCCAGCCCAGCAGCGCCTGGCGCGTGCGCAGGCCCAGGTGCTCGGCGAAATCCACGAGGATCAGCCAGCCCTCGCCGCCCGGCTCGAGATGGGCGGCGAGCCCGGCCAGGAAGCACTTCAGCATGCGACTGTCGGGATCGTAGACGCGTACTCGATCGGCGAGCGGGGCCGCGCCGACACCCAGGGCGGATTGCAGACCACCAGCGGCGCGCGGCCCGGTGGGAACAGGTCGGCGGCCCTCAGCAGCTCGACCTGCCGGTCGCGGCCGAGCCGTTCGAGGTTCTCGGCGGCACAGGCCAGCGCGCGCGGATCCTGGTCGGTGGAGATAACCGCGCGCGACGCCGCGCTGCGCGAGCAGGGCCGCAAGCACGCCGGTAGCGGCCGGTAGCGGCGCGCGCGCGACCACCTCGACGTACTCGCCGCGCACCGGCGAGTACACGCCGTAATGCGGATGGATGCGCGCGCCCAGGACCGGGATCTCGACGCCCTTCTTGCGCCGTTCGTGCGCGCCGACCAGGCCCGGCGGTGTCCCAAAAATAGTCCTGATTAGTTACTTGACTCCGAAGCAGGCATGAAATCAAGTATCGTTCGCCAGATGCTTACGGAGCGTGCGCCATGCCCATGAACAGAATCCAGTTTCAGGCCGGTCTGTCGATGAAAGAATTTCAGGAGCAGTACGGCAACGAAGCCCAATGCGAGGCCGCGCTGGTCGGGTCTCGCTGGCCCGATGGGTGGGGTGTGCCCTCGATGCAAGGGCACGCGCTACGCCAGCGCCTACAACGGCCAGCGACTGTGAGAATGCCTGAGCCAGTCCTGCCGGTACCAATGCTCGTCGATCGTCGGAACGATATTCGAGAAGAC
>JAYFRX010000345.1:0-3283 GCA_040946945.1 Burkholderia sp.
CCGCTTACCTCGGTGCAGCCGCTTACCTCGGTGCAGCCGCTTACCTCGGTGCAGCCGTTTACCTCGGTGCAGCCGTTTACCTCGGTGCAGCCGTTTACCTCGGTGCAGCCGTCGGAATTTCCGCCGAGCCGCGCTGCTTACTGCGACTCGTGCTGTGCCAGTACCGCGCCGAGCTGTTCATTGATGCGACGCATTGTACGCCGGATTTCTTTCGCGGGAAATGCCTCGCCGTGACGAACGCTCTCTTGCAGGCGAAGCAACTCCGAGGCGAGCGACAGCGCGGCCATCACCGCGATCCGGTCGGTGCCGCGCACCGAGCTGTTGGCGCGGATCTTCGACATCTCGGCATCGACGCGCGCGACCGCCTCGAGCAGGGCCGCTTCGGTTTCCGGCGAGCACGCGAGGCGATAGGCCTGGCCGAGAATCGAGACTTCGATCTGCTTGCTGCTCATGCATATTCTCCGTGGCTGGCCGCGTCATCACCGCCGCTGTCCGCCGCCTCGCCGCCGTCGAGCAGGTCAAGCTGGCTGTCGCCGTCGGCGGCCTGGCGCGTGCGCGGCAGCTTCTCGAGGATCGCGTTGAGCTTGACCTTCGCATCGTCGATCTTCGCGGACAGCGCGTCGCGCTCGGCGACGAGGCCGTTGCGTTCGTTGCACAACTGCTCGAGCTCGACGCGCACAGCTTCGGCTTGAGCGCGCAATTGCGCGACTTGCTCCTCGAGCGCGAGCCGTTCCGTGTGATGGCGTTGGTTCAGCGCAATCAGGCGGCCAATGTTCTGGGATAGGGTTTCGAGTTCGTTGAGCATCTGCTGCGTCCTCTAAAGACCGAGCATTTTAGCGCGGAAAGCGCCTTGTACCGACTTTTGTAACGTATCTAGACGTAACCCCCTTTTGTCGCGAAGTGACGCAGGAAATGCCGTTTTGCCCGGCGTTGCGTGCGTCCGACGCGCGTTTCTTGACGCTGCCCGGGGGGGGGGCTCCTACCTAGCACCGCTTCGGTGCTCGCGCGCGGCCTCGATGCGATCAAACCGGTTAAACGGGAAGCGACTGCGTCGATAGCGATGGCGATCCTGGCGCAAGCCGCCCCTCCATGACTGCCTTCGAGCGAGCGATGGCGGCCGTGGCCACTGCGTGCCTGTGATTCTTGCGGGCAAGGCGGGGTGGGCTGGTCGCCCCGTTCGGATACCGGCCGAAGCGGAGAAGCGCGCCGCATGTGCACTTCCGGAGGCGGCGCTGCGGGGAGGCAGGGCCGCGTGAATCCACAGGATGTTCCCGATGTCCACCGCATTTGTCCGCGCCGCCGTGCTAGCGTGTACCGGATCGGGTTGTTTAGACACGATTTTGCGATCAGGCGGCAAGTGGCAAGAGCGCTGCCTGACGGGCTTCGAGGGTGTCTTGAAGCCCAGTTTTTCGAGACGCCATTCGCGATGGTATCGGTCCTTGAACGCGACGGCGGCAGCACGAACTTCTTCAACGTTGTTGAACAGCCGTCCGTGGATGGCTTGCTCCTTCATCGTCCGATTGAAACGCTCGGTGACGCCGTTGGTCTGCGGCTCAGCAACGAAGGCGTAGCTCGGCGTAATCCCCCAGAACTTGAGCTGGGCGCGGAAATCGTCCGACCTGTACTGCGAGCCCTGATCCATTCGCAGGGACAGTCCGCGGCCGGCATCAGCTTCAACTGATCCGAACTGCTCGCGCACCCCTTGGCTGATTGGCTCCAGTGCGGCAAAGCGGTCGCCCACTTTGGTGACGTGGATGCCAACACACGCCGCGTCGCAATGATCAACCGCAGCGAAGATCCAGACCAGGCCCTCATCGGCGGCTTGAACCTTGGCGCCATCGGGCGCCCCACATCTCGTTAGGCCGATCAGTCGTCATTCGACCATCGTGAGCATTGGGCGGTTTCTGCGGTTGCCGATGGGGCGAAAGCAGGCTGTGTTCGCGCATCAGCCGCGAGACACGGGCGCGGGACACGCGGATGTCGTCCTGAATGCGCAAACGTCCCCAGACCTTGCGCGCCCCTTCGCCGGCGAACGGGCGTGCGAGTCAGATCGGTGCGAACAGCTGCGAGCAGCTCGTGATCGGGCACCTTGGGCTTCGGGCCACGTTGGACAAGGGCAAGTGGGGTGACCTTGTTGAGCGCCCTGGCGCGCTTGGCATAGATCGTGGAGCGCGGAAAGTCCAGCACCTGGCATACCCATTGCAATCCGAAGGGTTTGCCTGTCGCGGAGATCGTGTGGCTCATGTCGACGAGCTCCTGGCGATCAAAGGGCGGCGCTCCTGCCGCTCGCGCTCCATGCGCAGCATTTCGACCTCCATGGTCAGTTCGCCGACGCGATGCACGGCTTTCCTTGAGCTTGACTTCCAACGGATCGGTCTGGCGCGACTTCAGACCGGCTGCGATGCCTGCCAGGGGCGAGTTCGCGCCATTGTTCGAGCTCGGCGAGCATGGCGCCAACTTCGCGAGACACCACGTCAATCGATTCGCCGCGCAGCAAGCGCAGGAAGACAGGGCGTTTGCGCCCGACGGACCAGCGCTTGAATTCAGCCGGCGCAGGCGGCGACGGAGAGCGCGCGTAGCGCGGCCGTAGACGCCGCCTGCGCAACTTCCTGCACGTCCACCTTCTTCAACGTCTCAGACTCCAGTTTGGATGCGTTTTACCCCAAATCTGGGTCTAGAAAAACCGGATCTGCCGCACATTCTCAGCTAAACCGCCACCGCGTTCTCAAAATTCCGTCTGCCCGCCGCACACCACTTTTGGCAATAGCTCGAACTGGCTGTTCAGCGACACGGTGGCCGGAGCCGAAGGCGAACCTAAATTTGTACTCGTGGACTTGCCCCTGCATGACCGGACACGCGGTCACGCTTCGGTTGGTGAAGTTGCGCGCTGGCGGAATTCGCGTGGCGAGCAGTATTTCAAGGCGCTGTGCGGATGCGACTCGTTGTAGTGGTCAAACGCGATGGCCAAGTTTTGCAGTGCGGTTCTGACGTCAGGCTTGGGCATCCGCCAAACGTAGTCTCGCTTTATCGTTTTGACGAAACTTTCTGCCATCCCGTTGCTCTGCGGACTTCTGACAGGGGTCGTGACCGGCATCAAACCGATTTTCCGCGAGAACGTCAGCGTTTCCTCGGCAATGTAGCAGGAACCGTTATCGCTGAGCCACTCGATTTCGCTGTCAGCCTTAAGCGCGCCATTGAAACGGTTCTCCACCGCCTGAAGCATCACATCGCGCACCATGTCCCCGGTGTAACCACCCGTCGTCGCCGCCCAGCTTATGGCTTC
>JAYFRX010000346.1:0-3278 GCA_040946945.1 Burkholderia sp.
GTTCGCAGCGAAAATCGCGTGACGTTGCCGGAAACCTTGCCCACCGACGGCACCACTACCCGTCCAGCGAACTTCTGCGCAGATCGCCCGCCTCCTCTGGCGTTTTGAAATTCCTATGCGTCAAGCATGTCGTCGTAGCGGCGATGGGCGATCTGCTCGGCTTCAAGGGCTTGATCGTCAACTATGTCGTGCGCAAGGTGAAGAAGATGGTGCCGACCTGGCAACTGAAGTCCTTCACGCGCTTCAACGCCGCGCTGGCCGAAGGCACCCACCAGACATTCACGATGCAGAAACTCGGTCCCGACGACGTCGCCTTCCTCCAGTACACCGGCGGCACGACCGGGGTCGCGAAGGGCGCGACACTGCTGCAGCGGAACATCGTCGCGAACGTGCTGCAGTCGGAGGAGTGGCACGCACCTGCCTATACCAAGGTGCCGGGCCTGTCGCAGTACATCACGGTTGCCGCGCTGCCGCTCTATCACGTGTTCGCGCTGACCATCTGCGGCTTCTTGACCATGCGTACCGGCGGCACTGCGCTGCTGATCCGTAATCCGCGCGACATTGGCGGCATGCTGAAGGAGCTCAAGCGCTACTCGGTGTCGACCTTCCCGGCCGTCAACACGCTCTACAACGGGATGCTGAACCACCCCGATTTCAGCCAGCTGGACTTCTCGAAGCTGGCGGTCGCGAACGGCGGCGGCATGGCGATCCAGGAAAGCGTCGCGAAGCGCTGGTATGAGAAGACCGGCACGCCGATCGTCGAGGGCTACGGCTTGTCCGAGACCTCGCCCGTGGTCAGCTGCAATCCGGTGACCGCAACCGAGTACACCGGCACCATCGGCCTGCCGGTATCGTCGACGGAAATTTCGATCCGCGACGACGATGGCAAGGAAGTGCCGCTCGGCCAGCCCGGCGAGATCTGCATCCGCGGTCCACAGGTGATGGCCGGTTACTGGAATCGCCCCGACGAAACCGCCAAGGTCATGATGGCCGACGGCTTCTTCAAGTCGGGCGATATCGGCGTGATGGATGAGCGCGGCTACGTGAAGATCGTCGACCGCAAGAAGGACATGATCCTGGTCTCGGGTTTCAACGTCTATCCGAACGAAGTCGAGGACGCGATCGCCTCGCACCCGGGCGTGTTCGAAGTCGCTGCGGTGGGCGTGCCCAACGACCTTTCAGGCGAGGCCGTGAAGCTGTTCGTGGTCAAAAAGGACCCGGCGCTGACCGACCAGGACATCATTGCCTACTGCAAGGAACGACTGACGGGCTACAAGCGTCCGCGCTTCATCGAATTCCGCACTGAATTGCCGAAGACGAACGTCGGCAAGATCCTGCGCCGCGAGCTGCGCGACGGCAAGGCCTGATCTGGGCAAGCTCCCCAATCGGCGAGCGTCGCGAGAGCGGCACCCGTTTTTGTTGTGTGCTGTGGCGGCTCCGTTTCGCGCGCGGCGTCCCATTCGTAGTTGAAGGTTGGGGCGGCGGGGTTTCGTAGATTAGGCGGACTTCAAGTCATGGTCAACGCGTTTATCGGTCGGACGATGCAAGGCAACGGCGAGCATCCAGAGGTCGTCGGCACCGCCGAGCTTACGGAATCGCTTCTCAGCTTCCAGGAAGCCAGTGGCCGCCCATCGCATCGCCATGTCGACATCGCGATAGCGGTCGACCCGGCCGCTGACGCGGCGCACCGCGCCGTTCGGATTCTCGATCCGGTTCGTCGTCGCCAGGCTGCAGATCAGCCGCGGCGTCAGGTCCAGGCGGTTGACCGTGAACGTTTCCTCAAGCCCCTCAAGCAGCGAGGCCGTCGCGTCCAGAGGTCGGTCTTCAACCATGCCGCCTGGGCCTTCAGCCGAGCGAGGCCGTCGTCGGCCAGCAGCTTGTACGCGGCACGCATGACCGAGGCGACCTGCTGTCGGGTCTGCTTCGCCAGCCGTTCGGTCACGTTGCGAATCTTGTCGGTCCAGGCACCGCTGGACGTGGGCACGTTCGCCGAACACTGCCTGGCTCGCCGAGCGCAGCGCCTTGGACCCATCAATCACGAACAGATAGTCCCGGTCGGTCGCCAGCCCGCGTTCGATCAGGCTATTCAGCAGATCCTTAGAGGCCAGTTCAAAAACCAATGAGGGGCTGTTTACTTTCTCGGCAAGCTGTTAACCTTGGATGTCTGAACAACGGAACCCAAGGGATGGAAGCGCCAATCATTGATGACGAATTGTGGACACTGATCGAACCGTTACTGCCGCCGCCCAAGCCCCGGCGCAAAGAGCATCCTGGTCGCCCACGCGTATCGGATCGGGCCGCGTTGAATGGCATCCTGTTCGTGTTGACAACCGGTCTGCGATGGAACTATCTGCCAACCCTATTGGGCTTTGGCTCCGGCCCGACCTGCTGGCGACGACTGAACGACTGGCGCAAAGCAGGAATATGGGATCGACTGCACGAACTGCTGCTCGACACGTTGCGCGAGGCCGGGCAGATCGATCTTTCATACGCTGCCGTCGATTCCTCGTCGGTACGATCTATTGGGGCGGGCGAAAAACTGGCCCGAACCCCACGGATCGCGCGCGACCCGGTTCCAAGCACCCCATCCTCGTAGATGCCAATGGCGTTCCCATCAGCGCCATCCTGACCGGCTTGAACCGCAACGACGTCACCCAGTTGCCGCCGCTCGTCGACGCGATTCCCCCGATCCGCGGCGCGCGCGGCCGACCCCTTCAGAGACCCAAGGTCATCTATGCCGATCGTGGTTACGATTCCGATCCGCATCGTCAACGATTGCGCGAACGCGGCATCAAACCGGTGATCGCAAGGCGCCGCACTGAACGTGGCAGCGGTCTGGGCAAATTCCGTTGGGTCGTTGAACGGACTCACTCGTGGCTCCACAACTTTCGTCGTCTTCGCATACGCTTCGATCGTCGAGCTGACATTCACGAAGCATTCTTCAAATTCGGCTGCGCCCTCGTCTGCTGGAACATCTTCAGGCGTACCGAGCAGTCTTTTTGAACTGGCCTCTAACCACTTCGGCGTTCTCGCTCGAACCGCTCCCCAGCCCCATCAAATGCTTCTGGGCGTCGCTCTTGACGCCAATCACGGTGAGGATGCGGCACCCATCGACGATGATACCGTCCAGGTAGATGGCTAGGATCTCGTAATCCTCGAAGCGACGCTCCATCAGCCCGTCAAGCTTCTTCTTGCTCGCCTTCACGAACTCGCGCGAGACGCTGCTCTTCGAGATGCCGACGGTGTGGGCCATTTCAGGCAACGCCTCGTCATACTTT
>JAYFRX010000347.1:0-3271 GCA_040946945.1 Burkholderia sp.
ATCGGCGCGCGAACTGAGGCCGCACCACGAAGCGCTGGCGCGCGCAAAAATTGTCGTTTGATTTTACGGGGGAGCAGTCCGTCCGGAGATCGGAAAATTGCCTGTTGGCCGCGAAAACCGCTGGGTTTGCAGCGAAAATCGCGTGACGTTGCCGGAAACCTTGCCCACCGACGGCACCACTACCCGTCCAGCGAACTTCTGCGCAGATCGCCCGCCTCCTCTGGCGTTTTGAAATTCCTATGCGTAGACTTAGCGCAGGTGGTACGCGTCAAGGTGGTTGTCGCCTCTGTCATGCAAAGTGCGCCTGTTTATCAAGGTGGTTGTCGCCTCTGTCATGCAAAGTGAGCCTGTTTATGAACCCTGATTGCGACCATCGTTGACGATGGCATCGCGCTCGGGCTTGAGCGCGCCTGAACCGGTAGGCGTCCAGTTGCGCATCTGGCCCGACCAGCGCGCCGGATGCCGCTCACGAGCGGCCTGGTAGAGCTCGTGCCGAGCGACGAGGATCGCGATATCTTCACCGGCGTGCCGTTCGCCGGTGTGACGTAATGAATGCCGCTGTGCCGATGCTCGTTGTTGTACCAATGCACGAAGCGCATCGCCCCTTGCCTGGCGGCGTCCAGATCTGCAAAGCTGTGCGCCGGGAACTCGGGACGGTACTTGGCCGTGCGGAACAGGAATTCGACGAACGCGTACAGGTAAAACCGCATGCCGACCACGGTGGCAGGCAAATACGTCATATCCCAGCACCAGACTTGGCGGACTGCGCTCGCGATGTGCGTGCTCGGCTCGCGGCTGGCTTGGGGCGCTTTGGCCCGACCGCGATGAGCGTTCTGACCTTGCGCCCGCAGTAACCGACAGAAGGTTGATGCGCTCGCCAGATAGACGCCTTCGTCGACCAGCGCCGGCACGATCCGCGCAGGCGACATGTCTGCGAAGCGCGCTCCGTTGGCGACTGCGAGCACAGCCTGACGCTCCGGTTCGGTCAGCGCATGCGCTGGCTTGGTATGAACCGCCTGGCGGCCGACGGTCGCCGGTTTTCAGCCCATCCTGGGCCTTCCAGCGTTGCAGGGGTGCGCACACGTCAATGCCGGCAGTCTCGCAAGCCAGGCGCAACCGTACACCGGCCTGATGAGCCGCGTCGATGTTTCGGGCAGTCATCTGGCGCTCCTCGAGACCGATCATTCGTCCTCTCCCTTGTGGAAGACCGCCTCGAGTTTTTTGACAGCACCAACAAGGCGGTCATCTCGGCCAGCGCACGGTCCTTGCGCCGAACTTCGCGCTCGAGTTCTTTGATCCGGCGGCGATCCGCCTTCGTTTGCTCAGGCGTGGCACGCACGTCCTGCGGGTCGGCCAACGCCTGGGTGGCCGCGTCCCGCCAGGCAGCAAGCTCCTGCGGATACAAGCCGTTCTCGCGGCACCATGCGCTGCGCGATGTCTCGTCCAGCGCGGCAGTCGTGAGCGCGGCGTCCAGTCGCGATGCAGCTGTGCAATCCCGCCCACGGGCGGGATTGCACAGCGACTCACTGCGCCAGCGCTCCAGCGCGCCCACGTTCACGCGTGTTTCCTGCGCGGCGTCTTCAACCGACGCGCGCTCCGGCGGCAGCAACCTTGCAACCACCTTGTCCTTGAATGCCGGTCCGTACTTTGCCACTTCTCGTCCTCATTGCGCCTCCGGATTTCCAAATCCTATTCGGGCGACAACTATTCTGACACGGGGGGCAGGGCGGCCCCTCCCGGGGCCTTCGCGTCGTATCGAGCCAAGCGATCTGCCAGATGCAAAAAAGCGCGCTGTCCTCACGGACAGCGTAAGAGGCCAGTTCAAAAAACAACCTGATTAGTTACTTTGCTCCGAGACGATCAACACACGGCGAGGATGATGTTTTGTCGTAACGGCGGCCCGAAGCAGGCGCGGCGCCATCGCCGGCAAATCGACACGGCGGTTGAAACGGTAGGCGAATTCAGCGAGATAGCGATGGGCATATTGGCCGTGATCGATAGCGTGGTACGTGCCCTTGAGGGCCGTTTTTAGGTTGCCGAGCATCGTGTTGATCCAGCGGAACTCGGGGGTGCTGCGCCGCCTGACGGCCACCGCCGGTGATATGGCGCTCATGACTGGCAGCCTTTTGCGTCACGCCGTCGAAACACCACAGGCCATCGGAAACGACGCACGCGGTCGGCATCAGGCTGCTGGCCGCCCAGACCTCAAGGACCGCTTTGGTAAAGCCCGGCAGGGGCGAGAGCCGCATGAACAGAGGACGGCCATCGTCAGAGGTCTGCACGGCCGCTGCAAACGGCGTCTTGCCGCGGGCGCGCTACGCCATTACCGCCGGAGCGTTCCCCGCCCAGATACGCGTCGTCGACCTCGACCCGTTCGTCGAGCCGGCGTCGCTCTTCGCGCAGCCACATGGTCTCCAGCAACTTGTGCTTGATGAGCCAGACCGTCTTGTAGCTCACGCCCAGCTGGCGTTTGAGCTCCAGTCCGCTGATGGCGTTCTTGCTCTGCGTCACCAGGTAGATCGCCAGAAACCAGGTCGTCAGCGGCAATTTCGTCTTCTCGAATATCGTTCGGACGATCGACGAGCATTGGTACCGGCAGGCCTGGCTCAGGCATTCCCACAGTCGCCGGCCGTTGTAGGCGCTGGCGTAGCGCGTGCCCTTGTATCGAGGCCACACCCAGCCATCGGGCCAGCGAGACTCGACCAGCGCGGCCTCGCATTGCGCTTCGTTGCCGTACTGCTCCTGAAATTCTTTCATCGACAGACCGGCCTGAAACTGGATTCTGTTCATGGGCATGGCGCACGCTCCGTAAGCATCTGGCGAACGATACTTGGTTTCATGCCTGCTTCGGAGTCAAGTAACTAATCAGGAAAATCCATGAGGGGCTGTTTACTTTCTCGGCAAGCTGTTAACTTTGGATGTCTGAACAACGGAACCCAAGGGATGGAAGCGCCAATCATTGATGACGAATTGTGGACACTGATCGAACCGTTACTGCCGCCGCCCAAGCCCCCGGCGCAAAGAGCATCCTGGTCGCTCACGCGTATCCGATCGGGCGGCGTTGAATGGCATCCTGTTCGTGTTGAAAACTGGTCTGCGATGGAACCATCTGCTAACCGTATTGGGCTTTGGCTCCGGCCCGACCCTGCTGGCGACGACTGAACGACTGGCGCAAAGCAGGAGTATGGGATCGACTGCACGAACTGCTGCTCGACACGTTGCGCGAGGCCGGGCAGATCGATCTTTCATACGCTGCCGTCGATTCCTCGTC
>JAYFRX010000348.1:0-3250 GCA_040946945.1 Burkholderia sp.
CCCGGACGGACCAGCGCTTGAATTCGGCGGCTCTGGCGGCGTCTACGGCCGCGCTACGCGCGGCCCTCCGTCGCCGCCAGCGGAACTTCCTGCACGGCTACCTTTTTCAACATCTCAGACTCCAGTTGGGATGCGTTTTACCCCAAATCTGTGTCTAGAAAAACCGGAGCCGCCGCAGGCTGCGATTTGGGCAAGGCGTTCAGCACATTTCCGATCTTGTGAAACCAGCAACGCTGATGCCGTGTTTGCGGACAGACTTCCTCGAGTGCGGCCCATCGTGCCGTCGCCGCTGGCCAGCAATGGCCCCGCTTTTGCAGCCCGCGAGCCTTCAGGTCCAGCAACAGTTCCAGCCACGAATCCTTCGACGCGTGAACCCGACAGGTCACGCTTGTTCCACTGCTCAAATTCTTGCACCCACTGCGCCTTCAGCCGCGCCACGACGTTCGGCGAGAGCCCTTTGGCCTGTTCGCCCAGCAGTGCGCTGAATGCTTCGCTCATGTCGCCCGTCGAGACGCCTCGCAGGTAGAGCCACGGCAGCGCTGCCGCCGCCCGCGGCGACTTGCGCACATACGGCGGTACCATGTTCGAATTGAACTTCGCCCCCGAGCCCGAACGGTCGCGTACCTTCGGCGCCTGGACCGGCACCGGACCGATGGCCGTGACGATTTCGCGCTCAGGCAGATAATAACCATTGCGCGCGATCGCGCGCTGGCCGTCCAGCGTCTTCACGTTCGAATACTGTTGAGCAACGCCGCCAATTCCGCCTCGATGGCCTGATGGATAACCTGCCGTGCGCCTTGCCGGATCAACTCATCCAGACCGCACGGCCCCTTGATTGCCGTTTCTGCTGCTTGACTGCTCTGCGCTTCCTGCGTACGTTTCGCCATGGTGGTGGGCCTCCGGTTGCTAGGCGTTACCGCGGAAAACAACATGCTCACGCCACTGCCTTCTCAAATCCCTCCCGACCGCCGCACACCAGATTCGACATTAACTCAGCCGCTGCCAGTACGATCCGATCCGCGCACGCGTCACGAGCGCCGCCGAAATCGAACACGAACGGGCTATCAAAGTCAGTTGCGAGCGCTCGTCCTCGCTCAGCGCCAGTTCGGCCTTCGGTCGTCCCATGGGCATGCTGGTGTCTCCCGTTCCATGGATACCGACATGCTGCGGGCACATAGATTAGTTAACAACAGAACGAAACACTAGCCTGCCACCCGCCGCGCCGGGGCCGGCCCAAGCCGATGGTACAATTTCAGGTTAAGTCTCTCCACGCCCGACCGGCAGCCCCATCATGTCCGACACCCGCCCCGACACCCTTTTCGCCCTCACCGCGCTGTCGCCGCTCGACGGCCGCTACGTCAGCAAGACCGAAGCCTTGCGCTACTGGCTCTCCGAGGCCGCGTTCATGCGACACCGCGTGACCGTCGAAGTCCACTGGCTGATCGCGCTATCGCGCGCCGGCTTCGCCGAAGTGCCGCGTTTCTCAAAAGCCTCCGAACAGTTCCTGCTGCAGCTGGTCGAGCGCTTCACCGCGCATGACGCGGCGCGCATCAAGGAAATCGAGCGCGTCACCAACCACGACGTGAAAGCCGTCGAATACTGGCTCAAGGAATCGGTGAAGGGCCAGGCGGAACTCGAGCGCGCCAGCGAATTCATCCACTTCGCCTGCACCTCGGAAGACATCAACAACACCTCGCACGGCATGATGCTGGCCGGCGCGCGCGACAACGTGATTGTCCCGGCGCTGCGCACCGTGCACCAGCGCCTGGTCGCGCTCGCGCACGCCCAGGCCGAGCAGCCGATGCTCTCGCGCACGCACGGCCAGCCGGCCAGCCCGACCACGCTCGGCAAGGAAATCACCAACGTGGCGGCGCGCCTGGCGCGCGCTATCGAACGCATCGCCAAGGTTGAACTGCTCGGCAAGATGAACGGCGCGGTCGGCAACTTCAACGCGCACCTGTCGGCCTACCCCGGCTTCGACTGGGAAACCTTCTCGAAGGACGTGGTGGAGAACCGCCTGAAGCTGAGCTTCAACCCCTACACGATCCAGATCGAGCCGCACGACTACATGGCCGAGCTGTTCGACGCGGTAGCCCGCGCCAACACCATCCTGCTCGACCTTGACCGCGACGTGTGGGGCTACATCTCGCTGGGCTACTTCAAGCAGAAGACCAAGGCCGGCGAGATCGGCTCCTCGACCATGCCGCACAAGGTCAACCCGATCGACTTCGAGAACTCGGAAGGCAACCTGGGCCTGGCCAACGCCACCCTGCGCCATCTCTCGGAGAAGCTGCCGGTGTCGCGCTGGCAGCGCGACCTGACCGACTCCACCGTGCTGCGCAACATCGGCGTGGCGTTCGGCCACTCGCTGCTCGCTTACGACGCGCTTACGCGCGGCCTCGACAAGCTCGAGGTCAACCCGGCGCGCCTGAACGAGGATCTCGACAACTGCTGGGAAGTGCTGGCCGAGCCGGTTCAGACCGTGATGCGCCGCTACGGCATCGAGAACCCCTACGAGCAGTTGAAGGAACTGACGCGCGGCAAGGGCATCACGCGCGAGGCGCTGCAGCAGTTCGTCGGCGGCCTGGCGATCCCGCAGCAAGCCAAGGACCTGCTGCTGGCGATGACGCCGGGCTCGTACATCGGCAAGGCGGTCGAGTTGGCAAAGCGGATCGCGTAAGACATGCCGCAAGCGCGCGACGCCCGTCGCGCGCCAAGACAAAGGCGCCCCGGGGGGGGTACCGGATCCGGTTGTTTAGACACGATTTTGCGATCAGGCGGCAAGTGGCAAGAGCGGTGCCTGACGGGCTTCGAGGGGTGTCTTGAAGACCAGTTTTTCGAGACGCCATTTGCGATTGATTGTATCGGTCCTTGAACGCGACGGCGGCAGCACGAACTTCTTCGACGTTGTTGAACAGCCGTCCGTGGATAACTTGCCCCTTCATGGTCCGATTGAAACGCTCGGCGACGCCCGTTAGTCTGCGGCTCAGCGACGAAGGCGTAGCTCGGCGTAATCCCCCAGAACTTGACTTGAGCTGGGCGCTGAAATCGTCCGACCTGTACTGCGAGCCGTGATCCATTCGCAGGGGCAGTCCGCGGCCGGCATCAGCTTCGACCAATCCAAACTGCTCGCGCACCCCTTTGGCTGATTGGCTCCAGTGCGGCAAAGCGGTCGCCCACTTTGGTGACGTGGATGCCAACACACGCCGCGTCGCAATGATCAACCGCAGCGAAGATCCAGACCAGGCCC
>JAYFRX010000349.1:0-3239 GCA_040946945.1 Burkholderia sp.
TCTGGCGCGACTTCAGACCGGCTTCGATGCCTGCCAGGGCGAGTTCGCGCCATTGTTCGAGCCCGGCGATCGTGACGCCAACTTCGCGAGACACCGGGTCAATCGATTCGCCGCGCAGCAAGCGCAGAACGACAGCGCGTTTTCGCCCGACGGACCAACGCTTGAATTTTCGGCGGCGCTGGCGGCGTCTACGGCCGCGCTACGCGCGCCCTCCGTCGCCGCCAGCGCAACTTCCTGCACGTCTACCTTCTTCAACATCTCAGGCTCCAGTTTAGATGCGTTTTACTCCAATTCAGGAGCAGTACGGCAACGAAGCGCAATGCGAGGCCGCGCTGGTCGGGTCTCGCTGGCCCGATGGCTGGGTGTGCCCTCGATGCAAGGGCACGCGCTACGCCAGCGCCTACAACGGCCGGCGACTGTGGGAATGCCTGAGCCAGGCCTGCCGGTACCAATGCTCGTTGATCGTCGGAACGATATTCGAGAAGACGAAATTGCCGCTGACGACCTGGTTTCTGGCGATCTACCTGGTGACGCAGAGCAAGAACGCCATCAGCGGACTGGAGCTCAAACGCCAGTTGGGCGTGAGCTACAAGACGGTCTGGCTCATCAAGCACAAGTTGCTGGAGACCATGTGGCTGCGCGAAGAGCGACGCCGGCTCGACGAACGGGTCGAGGTCGACGAGGCGTATCTGGGCGGGGAACGCTCCGGCGGTAAGGCTGTGGGCGTGGCGCGTCCGGCAAGACGCCGTTTATAGCGGCCGTGCAGACCTCTGACGATGGCCGCCCTCTGTTCATGCGGCTCTCGCCCGTGCCGGGCTTTAGAGGCCAGTTCAAAAAGACTGCTCGGTACGCCTGAAGATGTTCCAGCAGACGAGGGCGCAGCCGAATTTGAAGAATGCTTCGTGAATGTCAGCTCGACGATCGAAGCGTATGCGAAGACGACGGAAGTTGTGGAGCCACGAGTGAGTCCGTTCAACGACCCAACGGAATTTGCCCAGACCACTGCCATGTTCAGTGCGACGCCTTGCGATCACCGGTTTGATGCCGCGTTCGCGCAATCGTTGACGATGTGGATCGGAATCGTAACCACGATCGGCATAGATGACCTTGGGTCTCTGAAGGGGGCGGCGCGCGCGCGCCGCGGATCGGGGGAATCGCGTCGACGAGCGGCAGCAAACTGGGGGACGTCGTTGCGGTTCGCGCCGGTCAGGATGGCGCTGATGGGAACGCCATTGGCATCTACGAGGATGGGGTGCTTGGAACCGGGTCGCGCGCGATCCGTGGGGTTCGGGCCAGTTTTTCGCCTGCCCCAACAGTTCGTACCGACGAGGAATCGACGGCAGCGTATGAAAGATCGATCTGCCCGGCCTCGCGCAACGTGTCGAGCAGCAGTTCGTGCAGTCGATCCCATACTCCTGCTTTGCACCAGTCGTTCAGTCGTCGCCAGGTCGGGCCGGAGCCAAAGCCCAATAGGGGGGGCAGATGGTTCCATCGCAGACCGGTTTTCAACACGAACAAGATGCCATTCAACGCCGCCCGATCCGATAGGCCTGGGCAACCAGGATGCTCTTTGCGCCGGGGCTTGGGCGGCGGCAGTAACGGTTCGATCAGTGTCCACAATTCGTCATCAATGATTGGCGCTTCCATCCCTTGGGTTCCGTTGTTCAGACATCCAAGGTTAGTAGCTTGCCGAGAAAGTAAACAGCCCCTCATTGGTTTTTGAACTAACCTCTTATGGAGCGTGCGCCATGCCCATGAACAGCATCCAGTTTTAGGCCGGTCTGTCGATGAAAGAATTTCAGGAGCAGTACGGCAACGAAGCCCAATGCGAGGCCGCGCTGGTCGGGTCTCGCTGGCCCGATGGCTGGGTGTGCCCTTGATGCAAGGGCACGCGCTACGCCAGCGCCTACAACGGCCGGCGACTGTGAGAATGCCTGAGCCAGTCCTGCCGGTACCAATGCTCGTCGATCGTCGGAACGATATTCGAGAAGACGAAATTGCCGCTGACGACCTGGTTTCTGGCGATCTACCTGGTGACGCAGAGCGAGAAGGCCATCAACGGACTGGAGCTCAAACGCCAGCTGGGCGTGAGCTACAAGACGGTCTGGCTCATCAAGCACAAGTTGCTGGAGACCATGTGGCTGCGCGAAGAGCGACGCCGGCTCGACGAACGGGTCAAGGTCGACGACGCGTATCTGGGCGGGGAACGCTCCGGCGGTAATGGCGTAGCGCGCCCGCGGCAAGACGCCGTTTGTAGCGACCGTGCAGACCTCTGACGATGGCCGTCCTCTGTTCATGCGGCTCTCGCCCGTGCCGGGCTTTGCCAAAGCGGCCCTTGAGGTCTGGGCGGCCAGCAGCCTGATGCCCACCGCGTGCGTCGTTTCCGATGGCCTGTGGTGTTTCGACGGCGTGACGCAAAAGGCTGCCAGTCATGAGCGCCATGTCACGGGCGGTGGCCGTCAGGCCGCGCAGCGCCCCGAGTTCGGCTGGGTCAACACGATGCTCGGCAACCTAAAAACGGCCCTCAAGGGCACGTACCAGGCTATCGATCACGCCAAATATGCCCATCGCTATCTCGCTGAATTCGCCTACCGTTTCAACCGCTGTTTCGATTTTCCCGCGATGGCGCCTTTTTGTTTGCGCGAGTCTCGCGCCACAGCGGGAAGATCAGAAACGCATCGCCCGGATTGAAGCCGGAGCTGGCAATCAACGTGCGGCCATCCAGGCCGGCGCACGATGTGCGGCGTCCTGGTCAAGCTTGCGGATGCGGAATTCGAGATCGTAGAGATCGGTAGCGTCGGCCAGATACGCATCGGCGCGTTCCTTGGCGATCTGTTCGGAAGACTTCGTCAGGAACAAAAACAGGCGGCTCAGCATGTACGTCATGATAGAACTCTCCAAATATAGGGTTATTGCTTAAGTGTTAACCCTTATTGTAGAGAAAACTCCTGGCCCTGCCAAGCGTTTCAAAAATACCTGGTTACCTTGTCGCACCCTGGCGACAATGCTCCGCAAAATCTATGGTCACCCCCGTTTTTGCAACACTGATCTTTGATGATGTGGTTGGCTTGCCTAAATCTATCCGGCGTCATTATGGGGATTGGCTCCCCGAGCCACGATGAGAGTCGCGCCTGACGGTCCTGAAAAAGCCCGCGGCCTTGAAGGCCAATTTTATGGACAGGTTTTCCGTCAGGCCGGTGTGCCGTTCACGTCATCCAATTTCAGCGATCGCAAAACCA
>JAYFRX010000350.1:0-3231 GCA_040946945.1 Burkholderia sp.
TTGAACGGACTCACTCGTGGCTCCACAACTTCCGTCGTCTTCGCATACGCTTCGATCGTCGAGCTGACATTCACGAAGCATTCTTCAAATTCGGCTGCGCCCTCGTCTGCTGGAACAGCTTCAGGCATACCAAGCAGTATTTTTGATACTGGCCTCTAAGAAATTTTCTCGAGAAGGTTGACCGAAATGTTGTTTGGACGTACAATTGAAGAGCTAGATTTCAGGCTAGTGGCGAGTGAACAGGTTCTTTCGTAGTTCGCCCATCAACGGTACTTCGGTCGGCCCTATTACCCCCTTCCTTGATTTTCATGCCCCCCCGGCGTTTCGCCCTGTCTCACATTTTTAGGAACAAGTTATGGCAACCGGCACCGTCAAGTGGTTCAACGACGCGAAGGGTTTTGGCTTCATCACGCCGGAAGGCGGTGGCGACGATCTGTTCGCGCACTTCTCGGAAATCCGTGTCGACGGTTTCAAGACGCTGCAAGAAAACCAGAAGGTCGAATTCGAAGTGAAAACCGGCCCGAAGGGTCTGCAAGCAGCGAACATAAAGCCGCTATAAGTTCGCGCGACATTTTCGCCTGAATATCCCCCGCCTCGGCGGGGTTTTCGTTGTGTGCGGAGCATGCTCAACAGCTCGGGGGTGAAAGTCCCCTATCCAGCCTGATGGTGGTGAAGGATTAGTGAAGCGCCAGAGCGTCGTCGCGAGGTGGGGCCTGAAAGAAGAGTAGAACAAAACCACGACCTGACGAACAGAAACCAGATACGAGGCCTGCCCGGTCGGACGAGCAAGCAACTTCCATAACCATCAAGGGCCGGGGTGGTAAATCTGGCAGGCGTGTGGCAAAGGCGGTTGCGAGTTAAAGTCAAATCTGGTGTACAGGGCGTCGGCATGACCAGGCGGCAAGTGGCAAGAGCGCCGCCTGACGGGTTTCGAGGGGTGTCTTGAAGCCCGGTTTTTCGAGACGCTGTTAGCAATTGTATCGATCCTTGAACGCGACGGCCGCAGCACGAATTTCTTCAACGTTGTTGAACAGCCGTCCGTGGATGGCTTGCTCCTTCATGGTCCGATTGAAGCGCTCGGCGACGCCGTTGGTCTGCGGCTCAGCGACGAAGGCGTAGCTCGGCATAAGCCCCCAGAACTTGAGCTGGGCGCGGAAATCGTCCGACCTTTACTGCGAGCCGTGATCCATTCGCAGGGACAGTCCCCGGCCGGCATCAGCTTCGACTGATCTGAACTGCTCGCGCACCCCTTGGCTGATTGGCTCCAGTGCGGCAAAGCGGTCGGCCCACCTTGGTGACGTGGATGCCAACACACGCCGCGTCGCAATGATCAACCGCAGCGAAGATCCAGACCAGGCCCTCATTGACGGTTTGAACCTTGGCGCCATCGGCGCCCCACATCTCGTTAGGCCGATCAGTCGTCATTCGATCATCGTGAGCATCGGGCGGTTTCTGCGGTTGCCGATGGGGCGAAAGCAGGCCCTTTTCGCGGATCAGCCGCGCCCCACTGGCGCGGGACACGCGGATGTCGTCCTGAATGCGCAAGCGTGCCCAGACCTTACGCGCCCTTTCGCCGACGAACGACGTACGAGCCAGATCGGCACGGATCGCCTCGAGCAGCTGGCGGTCCGACGCCTTGGGCTTCGGACCGCGTCGCAAGGTAGCAAGCTGGGCGACGTTGCTCAGCGCCCTGGCACGCTCGGCATAGATCGTCGCGCGCGGAAAATCGAGCGCCTGGCACACCCCCGCTGCAATCCGAAGGGTTTTGGCCTATCGTGGAGATCGCGCGGCTCATGTCGGCGACTTCCGTACGATCAAAGGGCGGCGTTCCTGCCGCTCGCGCTCCATGCGCAGCATTTCGAGACCCCCATGGTCAGTTCCCCCACGCGAGGCACGGCGTCCTTGACGCTTGACTTCCAGTGGATCGATCTGGCGTAACTTCAGTCGGTCTTCAAGACCGCAAGGCCGGCCAGGCCAAGCTCACGCCACGCCACTGCTCGAGTTCGGCAATCAATCGTTACGCCGACCTCGCGAGAAACGGCGTCAACGGATTCGCCGCGCAACAAGCGCAAGACAACAGCACGTTTGCGCCCGATAGACCACCGTTTGAATTCGGCGGCGTAAGCGGCGTCTACGGTCGCGCTACGCATTCCCTGCGTCGCCGCCTGCGCCCCCCTTACGCACGTCCACTTTCTTCAATATCTCAGACTCCAGTTGGGATGACACGTTTTACCCCAAATCTGTGTTTAGAAAGACCGGAGCCGCCACACTGCCAGTGTTCTGCAGGAAAGTCGTAGAACGCCAGCAGTTCGTTACGGTCCTTCGTGAGCTTCTCGACAGTTTTCAGATGTTTGGCCGAATCTGTCGCGACCAACTGATCGAAAGCGACAAGGGCCTCGGCACGCGTTGCGGCGTGCCAGATTGCTGAGCGCGCCGCCTTCTCCCGAAGCGTGTTGCGATTTGGGCAAAGGCGTTCAGTACATTTCCGATCTTGTAAAACCAGCAACGCTGATGCCGTGTTTGCGGACAGACTTCCTTGAGGGCGGCCCATCGCGCCGTCGTCGCTGGCCAGCAATGGCCCCGCTTTCAGCCCGCGGGCCTTCAGGTCCAGCAACAGTTCCAGCCACGAATCCTTCGCCTCGCGGTACCCGTCGACAATCGCCACGCGCTCCTTCGTTCTATCCGGTTTCACGCCAATGACGACAAGCAGGCACTGACCGTCGGAATCCTCACGGCGCACGCCGGTATGAATGTCGTCAGCCCACCAGTAGACCCAACGTGAAGCCGACAGGGCGGCGTCCCATTCGGGGTTGAAGGTTGGGGCGGCAGGGTTTCGTAGGTTAGGCGGACTTCAAATCATGGTCAACGCGTTTATCGGTCGGACGATGCAAGGCAACGGCGAGCATCCAGAGCTCGTCGGCACCGCCGAGCTTACGGAATCGCTTCTCAGCTTCCAGGAAGCCAGTGGCCGCCCATCGCATCGCCATGTCGACATCGCGATAGCGGTTGACCCGGCCGCTGACGCGGCGCACCGCGCCGTTCGGATTCTCGATCCGGTTCGTCGTCGCCAGGCTGCGGATCAGGCGCGGCATCAGGTCCAGGCGGGTTGACCGTGAACGTTTCCTCAAGCCCCTCAAGCAGCGAGGCCGCCGCGTCCGGATGGTCGGTCTTCAACCATGCCGCCTGGGCCTTCAGCCGAGCGAGGCCGTCGTCGGCCGGCAGCTTGTACGC
>JAYFRX010000351.1:0-3230 GCA_040946945.1 Burkholderia sp.
CCGCGGATCGGGGGAATCGCGTCGACGAGCGGCGGCAACTGGGTGACGTCGTTGCGGTTCGCGCCGGTCAGGATGGCGCTGATGGGAACGCCATTGGCATCTACGAGGATGGGGTGCTTGGAACCGGATCGCGCGCGATCCGTGGGGTTCGGGCCAGTTTTTCGCCCGCCCCAACAGTTCGTACCGACGAGGAATCGACGGCAGCGTATGAAAAATCGATCTGCCCGGCCTCGCGCAACGTGTCGAGCAGCAGTTCGTGCAGTCGATCCCATACTCCTGCTTTGCGCCAGTCGTTCAGTCGTCGCCAGCAGGTCGACGCCGGAGCCAGAGCCCAATACGGTTGGCAGATGGTTCCATCGGGGTTGGCAGATGGTTCCATCGCAGACCGGTTTTCAACACGAACAGGATGCCATTCAACGCGGCCCGATCGGATACGCGTGGGCGACCAGGATGCTCTTTGCGCCGGGGCTTGGGCGGCGGCAGTAACGGTTCGCTCAGTGTCCACAATTCGTCATCAATGATTGGCGCTTCCATCCCTTGGGTTCCGTTGTTCAGACATCCAAGGTTAACAGCTTGCCGAGAAAGTAAACAGCCCCCAGCCCCTCATTGGTTTTTGAACTGGCCTCTAAGTGCGTCATTGAGCCACGCGCGAATCGGACGCAACGGATGCTCCTTCGGCACAAAATCGTCCAGCTTCAGCACCGTGAACATGGACTCGGTAAAACTATCTGGCCCACGCATCCGTTCTATCTCGCTCTCGTCGATGACATAAGTTCAAAGTTTATGCCTTCGTTTCGGACGACCGCTACATGAGGTACTTCAACGGCCTGCTAGACAATCCGATCTGGTACAAATTTGTCTGTAAACCGTGAAGGAATTTTTCCGACAGTCACGACGAATTACGGAAGCCGACGATTTCTCGTAAACAACTGATCCCAAACATATACCTGATTAGTTACTTGATTCCGAAGCAGGCATGAAACCAAGCATCGTTCGCCAGATGCTTACGGAGCGTGCGCCATGCCCATGAACAGAATCCAGTTTCAGGCCGGTCTGTCGATGAAAGAATTTCAGGAGCAGTACGGCAACGAAGCGCAATGCGAGGCCGCGCTGGTCGGGTCTCGCTGGCCCGATGGCTGGTGTGCCCTCGATGCAAGGGCACGCGCTACGCCAGCGCCTACAACGGCCGGCGACTGTGGGAATGCCTGAGCCAGTCCTGCCGGTACCAATGCCCGTCGATCGTCGGAACGATATTCGAGAAGACGAAATTGCCGCTGACGACCTGGTTTCTGGCGCGCTACCTGGTGACGCAGAGCAAGAACGCCATCAGCGGACTGGAGCTCAAACGCCAGCTGGGCGTGAGCTACAAGCCGGTCTGGCTCATCAAGCACAAGTTGCTGGAGACCATGTGGCTGCGCGAAGAGCGACGCCGGCTCGACGAACGGGTCGAGGTCGACGACGCGTATCTGGGCGGGGAATGCTCCGGGGGTAAGTCTGTGGGCGTGGCGCGCCCGGCAAGACGCCGTTTCAACCGCCGTTTCGATTTGCCCGCGATAGTGCCGCGCCTGCTTCGGGCCACCGTTACGACAAAACCTCATTCCAGGAACATATAAATGATGGACTACGAAAAAATTTCCCAGGCAATTATCGAATTTTTCTATGGCCGTCACAATTGACGGGTATGCCTGTCGGAGGCGCTTGCTTACTGTCTGCCACCCTCCCGCGCGCGCCCTCCGGCCCCTCTATTTCAGCCTGTAACAAGGCTTAAGTGTTTGAAAAATCACTCGAACCCCGTCGGACGATCCCGATAATAGAGTTGAACGGTCGGCCGGCGGTCAAATCAGTCTCGTCAGCGCTCCGCCCATTGTCTGCTGCCGGCCGCACCCGATCCGGGCGAGCACGGCAGGCAGGACCGGCCACCATACGCACAGGAGAACCGCCCCATGCGCATCGCACAAATCGCCCCGCTCTATGAAGCCGTTCCGCCCAAGCTCTATGGCAGCACCGAGCGCGTCGTGTCCTACCTGACCGAGGCCCTGGTGGAACTTGGCCACGACGTCACGCTGTTCGCGAGCGGCGATTCCGTCACCTCGGCCAAGCTCGAGGCTTCCTGGCCTCGCGCGCTGCGCCTGGACCCCTCGATCCGCGACTCGATGGCGCCGCACATGCGCCTGCTCGAGCAGGTGGCGCGCTGCGCCCACGAATTCGACGTGTTGCACCTGCACCTCGACTACCTGCCCTTCCCGCTGCTGTCGCGCCTGGACGTGCCCTACGTGACCACCCTGCACGGCCGGCTCGACCTGCCCGAGCTGCAGCCGGTGTTCAACGCCTTCCCGAACGCGCCGGTGGTGTCGATCTCGAACTCGCAGCGCCTGCCGCTGCCGCAGGCTGGCTGGGCGGGCACCGTCTACCACGGCCTGCCCGACACGCTGCTCACGCCGCAGAGCGACGGCCAGCACGAGTACCTCGCCTTCCTCGGCCGCATCTGCCCGGAGAAGCGGATGGACACGGCGATCCGCATCGCCGCCAAGAGTGGCCTGCCGCTGAAGATCGCGGCCAAGGTCGACCAGGATTACTTCAAGAACGACATCGAGCCGCTGCTGTCGCAGGCGAACGTCGAGTTCATCGGCGAGATCAACGAGCAGCAGAAGTCGGCCTTCCTGTCGGGTGCCAAGGCCCTGCTGTTCCCGATCGACTGGCCGGAACCGTTCGGCCTGGTGATGATCGAGTCGATGGCCTGCGGCACGCCGGTGATCGCCTTCAATCTCGGCTCGGTGCCCGAGGTGATCGAGGACGGCCTGACCGGCTTCATTGTCAAGGACGAACACAGCGCGGTAGGCGCGTTGCAGAAAATCGACAGCCTGTCGCGCCAGGCAATCCGCGAACGTTTCGAAACGCGATTCAGTGCTCGCACCATGGCGCGCCACTATGTCGAAATCTACGAAACGCTTGGCGCTACCGCTAAACAGCTGCATTTGACGCGACTCGCCGCCAGCTGATCATCGAGTAGGGGACGGGGTTACCCCCCCCGTCGCCCTCTCACACCACCGTACGTGCGGTTCCGCATACGGCGGTTCATGGACAACGCTGGAGGTGCTGCTGCGTATCCAGCACCGAAACCAGCCCCAAGACGTCGAAGAAGCGTTTCGGGAAGGCCGTGTTCATGTGGCTGGCCCCAGCGTTCCACCATGGACCTTGTCCATTGTGGGCCGAGCGCCACGCACGGTTTT
>JAYFRX010000352.1:0-3228 GCA_040946945.1 Burkholderia sp.
GCGCTGGCGTAGCGCGTGCCCTTGCATCGAGGGCACACCCAGCCATCGGGCCAGCGAGACTCGACCAGCGCGGCCTCGCATTGCGCTTCGTTGCCGTACTGCTCCTGAAATTTTTTCATCGACAGACAGGCGTGAAACTGGATTCTGTTCATGGGCATGGCGCACGCTCCGTAAGCATCTGGGGAACGATACTTGATTTCATGCCTGCTTCGAAGTCAAGTAACTAATCAGGTAGCTTGAAAGATTTTCAAAAGCGAGTGTGTCAATACACACTGCGAGCATTCGACGCGCCTGAACGTCGGCTGTTCGCCGCGATGCAGTAAAATCCCCCTATCCTCAACCCGGGCGGCGGCGCGAAGCGCGCACCGGCCCGTCTCGAACGGAACCCACCATGTCGTACACGTCCGACGTCACGCAATTTCTGAACCAACTCAAGCAACAAAAGCCGGCGCTGGAAGAAGAGCAGCGCAAGGGCCGCGCCCTGCTGTGGGACAAGCAGCCGATCGACCTCGACGAGCGTTCGGAGCAGCAGCAATCGCGCGTCAAGCAGACCTCCTACGTCTACTACCAGAACCTCTGATCCCGTGAGCGCCGCCGACGAGGCCGCCGCCCCGCCCGAGGACGCGCTCGCCGCGCGTGCCGGTGCCGATTCGACGCCCGACACGGTGGACGGCGGCGCCGCCTTCGCGCGCCTGTACGGCGAGCCGCTGTTCAAGCTACCGCAGGATCTCTACATCCCGCCCGATGCGCTCGAGGTCTTCCTGGAGACCTTCGAGGGCCCGCTGGACCTGCTGCTGTACCTGATCCGCAAGCAGAGCTTCAACGTGCTCGACATCCCGATGGCCGAGGTTACTGCCCAGTACCTCGGTTACGTCGACCAAATCCGCGAGTCGAACCTGGAGTTGGCAGCCGAGTACCTGCTGATGGCGGCGATGCTCATCGAGATCAAGTCGCGCATGCTGCTGCCGGTCAAGCAGGACGACACTGGCGAGGAAGCCGAGGATCCGCGCGCCGAACTGGTACGGCGCCTGCTCGAATACGAGCAAATGAAGCTGGCCGCGCAACGGCTCGACCAACTGCCGCAGCTCGGCCGCGACTTCCTGCGCGCCGGGGTCTATATCGAGCATAGCATCATGCCGCGCTTCCCAGACGTCGATTCCGACGACCTGCGCGCGGCCTGGGCCGACGTGCTCAAGCGCGCCAAGCTGGTCCAGCACCACAAGATCTCGCGCGAGGAGCTGTCGGTGCGCGAGCACATGAGCCTGATCCTGCGCCAGCTGCAGAACGTGCGCTTCATGGAGTTCGCCGAGCTGTTCGATATCTCGCACGGCGTGCCGGTGGTAGTGGTCAACTTCATCGCGATGCTCGAACTGGCGCGCGAATCGCTGATCGAGATCACCCAGCCCGAGCCCTTCGCGCCGATCTACGTTTGCCTGGCCTACCTGCCGGCCTGACGCGGGCGCGTCGGGCCTCCCGATTTCTCCCCCTTGCCTTCCCCGGCTCGGTCGCCACGACGACGGGCCGGCCTCGCCTCGCGCGTCCCACCTTGATGCGACACCGTCGTGATAAAAATAGAACGATCGTGCGCTTATCGGTGCACTGCAATCGCAAATCCTCTACAATCGTTGACGCTCCTCGCGCCCTGTCCGGCTCGCTCCTCGCGCCCTGTCCGGCTCGCGGGCCAGCGAACCGTCCGACCACGAGGCCGCGACCCGCGCGGCGGCAACGCGCGATGCGCGCGAGGAACAGCTCTACCGACCATGAAAGTCATCAGAACGATCCAGGAGCTGCGCGACCAGTTGCGCGGCCAGAACCGCACTGCCTTCGTGCCGACGATGGGCAACCTGCATGAAGGCCATCTGTCGCTGATGCGGCTCGCGCGCCAGCATGGCGACCCGGTGGTCGCGAGCATCTTCGTGAACCGGCTCCAGTTTGGCCCGAACGAAGATTTCGACAGGTACCCGCGCACGCTGCAGGACGATATCGAGAAGCTGCATAAGGAAAACGTCTACGTGCTGTTCGCGCCGACCGAGCGCGACCTGTACCCGGAGCCACAGGAATACCGCGTGCAGCCGCCGCACGATCTCGGCGACATCCTGGAAGGCGAGTTCCGCCCCGGCTTCTTCACCGGCGTGTGCACCGTGGTCACCAAGCTGATGTCCTGCGTGCAGCCGAAGGTGGCCGTGTTCGGCAAGAAGGATTACCAGCAGCTGATGATCGTGCGCCACATGTGCCACCAGCTCGCGCTGCCGGTGGACATCGTGGCCGCCGAGACGGTGCGCGACGAGGACAGCCTGGCGCTGTCCTCGCGCAACCGCTACCTGGGCGAGGCCGAGCGCGCCGAGGCGCCCGAGCTCGCGCACGCGCTGCAGCGCGTGCGCGAGACGGTGCTGGGCGGCCAGCGCGACCTGGCCAAGGTCGAGGCCACGGCCCGCGAGGCGCTGGCCGCGCGCGGCTGGCAGCCCGACTACATCGCGATCCGCCGCCGCGCCAACCTGGTCGCGCCGAGTGCCGAACAGATCGAGGCCGGCGATCCGCTGGTGGTACTGGCCGCCGCCAAGCTCGGTGCCACGCGCCTCATCGACAACCTGGAAATCTGACGGCCCGCCGTCCCGCTTCCGCCTCACCGCATCAGGGCACACCATGCAGCGCCACATGCTGAAATCGAAGATCCACCGCGCCACGGTCACGCATTGCGAGCTCCACTACGAAGGCTCCTGCGCGATAGACGAGGACCTGCTCGAAGCCTCGAACATCGTCGAGAACGAGCGGATCGAAATCTGGAACATCAACAACGGCGAGCGTTTCTCGACCTACGCGATCAAGGGCGAGCGCGGCAGCGGCATGATCTCGCTAAACGGTTCGGCGGCGCGGCGCGCGCAGCTCGGCGACCTGGTGATCATTGCCGCGTTCGTGGTGGTCGACGAGGCCGACCTGAAGTCCGGCTGGAAGCCGGACCTGGTGTTCGTCGACGAGCACAACAAAGTGAAGGGCCGTCGCGACCACGTGCCGACCCAGAACTGGGTACCGGATCCGGTTGCTTAGAGGTTAGTTCAAAAAACAACCTGATTAGTTGCTTGACTCCGAAGCAGCCATGAAATCAAGTATCGTTCGCCAGATGCTTACGGAGCGTGCGCCATGCCCATGAACAGAATCCAGTTTTAGACCGGTCTGTCGATGAAAGAATTTCAGGAGCAGTACGGCAACGAAGCGCAATGCGAGGCCGCG
>JAYFRX010000353.1:0-3220 GCA_040946945.1 Burkholderia sp.
AAAGCCGGGCGTTTGGGAGCGATCCCCTGCTGTGCATTCTGTGCGGCCAACCCCTGCGCTTCGCGGGCATCACCCGGGGCAAATCGGCGCGCGAACTGAGGCCGCACCACGAAGCGCTGGCGCGCGTAAAAATTGTCGTTTGATTTTACCGGGGAGCAGTCCGTCCAGAGATCGGAAAATTGCCTGTTGGCCGCGAAACCGCTGGGTTCGCAGCGAAAATCGCGTGACGTTGCCGGAAACCTTGCCCACCGACGGCCCCACTACCCGTCCAGCGAACTTCTGCGCAGATCGCCCGCCTCCTCTGGTGTTTTGAAATTCCTATGCGTCAAGTAACTAATCAGGTCGAGCGACGAGTGTATGGACTGCGTGACGAAGCGTATATACGCCTGACCTGATTAGTTACTTGACCCCGAAGCAGACATGAAATCAGGTATCGTTCGCCAGATGCTTAGGGGCCAGTTCAAAAAGACTGCTCGGTACGCCTGAAGCTGTTCCAGCAGACGAGGGCGCAGCCGAATTTCAAGAATGCTTCGTGAATGTCAGCTCGAAGATCGAAGCGTATGCGAAGACGACGGAAGTTGTGGAGCACGAGTGAGTCCGTTCAACGACCCAACGGAATTTGCCCAGACCACTGCCATGTTCAGTGCGGCGCCTTGCGATCACCGGTTTGATGCCGCATTCGCGCAATCGTTGACGATGCGGATCGGAATTGTAACCACGATCGGCATAGATGACCTTGGGTCTCTGAAGGGGTCGGCCGCGCGCGCCGCGGATCGGGGGAATCGCGTCGACGAGCGGCGGCAACTGGGTGACGTCGTTGCGGTTCGCGCCGGTCAGGATGGCGCTGATGGGAACGCCATTGGCATCTACGAGGATGGGGCGCTTGGAACCGGGTCGCGCGCGATCCGTGGGGTTCGGGCCAGTTTTTCGCCCGCCCCAACAGTTTGTACCGACGAGGAATCGACGGCAGCGTATGAAAGATCGATCTGCCCGGCCTCGCGCAACGTGTCGAGCAGCAGTTCGTGCAGTCGATCCCATACTCCTGCTTTGCGTCAGTCGTTCAGTCGTCGCCAGCAGGTCGGGCCGGAGCCAAAGCCCAATAGGGGGGGCAGATGGTTCCATCGCAGCCCGGTTTTCAACACGAACAGGAGGCCATTCAACGCCGCCCGATCGGATACGCGTGGGCGACCAGGATGCTCTTTGCGCCGGGGCTTGGGCGGCGGCAGTAACGGTTCGATCAGTGTCCACAATTCGTCATAAATGATTGGCGCTTCCATCCCTTGGGTTCCATTGTTCAGACATCCAAGGTTAACAGCTTGCCGAGAAAGTAAACAGCCCCTCATTGGTTTTTGAACTGGCCTCTTATGGAGTGTTCGCCATGCCCATGAACAGAATCCAGTTTCAGGCCGGTCTGTCGATGAAAGAATTTCAGGAGCAGTACGGCAACGAAGCGCAGTGCGAGGCCGCGCTGGTCGAGTCTCGCTGGCCCGATGGCTGGGTGTGCCCTCGATGTAAGGGCATGCGCTACGCCAGCGCTTACAACGCGCCGGCGACTGTGGGAATGCCTGAGCCAGGCCTGCCGGTACCAATGCTCGTCGATCGTCGGAACGATATTCGAGAAGACGAAATTGCCGCTGACGACCTGGTTTCTGGCGATCTACCTGGTGACACAGAGCAAGAACGCCATCAGCGGACTGGGGCTCAAACGCCAGCTGGGCGTGAGCTACAAGACGGTCTGGCTCATCAAGCACAAGTTGCTGGAGACTATGTGGCTGCGCGAAGAGCGACGCCGGCTCGACGAACGGGTCGAGGTCGACGACGCGTATCTGGGCGGGGAACGCTCCGGCGGTAAGGCTGGGCGTGGCGCGCCCGGCAAGACGCCGTTTGTAGCGGCCGTGCAGACCTCTGACGATGGCCGTCCTCTGTTCATGTGGCTCTCGCCCGTGCCGGGCTTTACCAAAGCGGCCCTTGAGGTCTGGGCGGCCAGCAGCCTGATGCCCACCGCGTGCGTCGTTTCCGATAACCTGTAGTGTTTCGACGGCGTGACGCAAAAGAGCGGCGTCCCATTCGTAGTTGAAGGTTGGGGCGGCAGGGTTTGGCAGGTTAGGCGGACTTCAAGTCATGGTCAACGCGTTTATCGGTCGGACGATGCAAGGCAACGGCGAGCATCCAGAGCTCGTCGCACCGCCGATCTTACGGAATCGCTTCTCAGCTTCCAGGAAGCCAGTGGCTGCCCATCGCATCGCCATGTCGACATCGCGATAGCGGTCGACCCGGCCGCTGACGCGGCGCACCGCGCCGTTCGGATTCTCGATCAGGCTCCGTCGTCGCCAGGCTGCGGATCAGCCGCGGCTCAGGTCCAGGCGGTTGACCGTGAACGTTTCCTCAAGCCCCTCAAGCAGCGAGGCCGTCGCGTCCGGATGGTCGGTCTTCAACCATGCCGCCTGGGCCTTCAGCCGAGCGAGGCCGTCGTCGGCCGGCAGCTTGTACGCGGCACGCATGACCGAGGCGACCTGCTGTCGGGTCTGACGAACAGATAGTCCCGGTCGGTCGCCAGCCGGCGTTCGATCAGGCTATTCACAGCAGGTCCTTAACGACTTCGGCGTTCTCGCTCGAACCGCTCGCCAGCCCCATCAAATGCTTCTGGGCGTCGCTCTCGACGCCAATCGCGGTGAGGATGGGGCACCCATCGACGATGATACCGTCCAGGTAGATGGCTAGGATGTCGTGATCCTCGAAGCGACGCTCCATCAGCCCGTCAAGCTTCTTCTTGCTGGCCTTCACGAACTGGCGCGAGACGCTGCTCTTCGAGATGCCGACGGTGGGGGCCATTTCAGGCAACGCCTCGTCCTACTTTCGGGTCGACACGCCGCTGACCATGATGTCGTACATGCGCTGCGTGAGCCGTTCGTCGTCGCGCAGCTGCGTGTGGGCGGGAATCGGCACTTCCTTGCCGCGCTTGTCCCGCAGGCGGGGCCGCTGAACCCGCAGCTTGCGTTCGTCCATCACGATTCGGCCGGGCTGCGAGCCATGCCAGCGCACGTCGCCGGCCGCACGCCCCGCGTGCTTGTCGCCGGCCACCTCGCGAGCAGACACCATCAGCAATTGTTCGACGAGCGCGCGGCCAGCGTCGTACATCAGCGCGTCAACACTGATACGCGTGTTCTGGATCAGATCGCGCATCGGAAGCCACAACTGTTCGTGCTCGGCAAAGCTGGCG
>JAYFRX010000354.1:0-3218 GCA_040946945.1 Burkholderia sp.
GCATCTCGAAGATGCAGCGTCTCGCGCGAGTTCGTGAAGGCGAGCAAGAAGAAGCTTGACGGGCTGATGGAGCGTCGCTTCGAGGATCACGAGATCCTAGCCATCTACCTGGACGGTATCATCGTCGATGGGTGCCGCATCCTCACCGCGATTGGCGTCGAGAGCGACGCCCAAAAGCATTTGATGGGGCTGGTGAGCGGTTCGAGCGAGAACGCCGAAGTCGTTAAGGATCTGCTGAAGAGCCTGATCGAACGGGGGCTGGCGACCAACCGGGACTATCTGTTCGTGATTGATGGGTCCAAGGCGCTGCGCTCAGCGATCCAGGCAGTGTTCGGCGAACTTGCCCACGTCCAGCGGTGCCGGACCCACAAGATTCGCAACGCGACCGAACGGTTGCCGAAGCAGACCCGACAGCAGGTCGCCTCGGTCATGCGTGCCGCGTACAAGCTGCCGGCCGACGACGGCCTCGCTCGGCTGAAGGCCCAGGCGGCATGGTTGAAGACCGACCATCCGGACGCGGCCGCCTCGCTGCTTGAGGGGCTTGAGGAAACGTTCACGGTCAACCGCCTGGACCTGACGCCGCGGCTGATCCGCAGTCTGGCGACGACGAACCTGATCGAGAATCCGAACGGCGCAGTGCGCCGCGTCATCGGCCGGGTCGACCGCTATCGCGATGTCGACATGGCGATGCGATGGGCGGCCACTGGCTTCCTGGAAGCTGAGAAGCGATTCCGTAAGCTCGGCGGTGTCGACGACCTCTAGATGCTCGCCGTTGCCTTGCATCGTCCGACCGATAAACGCGTTGACCATGACTTGAAGTCCGCCTAACCTACGAAACCCTGCCGCCCAACCTCAACTACGAATGGGACACCGCCGCGCGACGACAACGCGACGAGTGAGTCCAAGGTAGGAAAGCGCCGACCTAGTTCCAAAAGGGAAATATAGGTCCGGTCTAGGCCTGCTTCGAAAGACAGGGCTTCCTGGGAAAGTCGTCGGTCCTTGCGTAGCTTGCGAAGGATTTTCCCGAACGACCGGTTGTGGCTTTTCAAAATCGGGATCTAATCGAGCACTCCCGAATTGTCTTTTTGCTGACAATAGTCGTCATCAGACTATTGTCAGCAAAACGAGGTTTATCTTGAAATTGACATCGGGCTAAGATCGGACCAATATAATTTCTTCAATGGAGGGAGCTATGGACGTGATTTCGATGCACGACGCGAAGTCGATGCTTTCGCAACTCGTGCGGCGGGCTGCGAATGGTGAGCGGATCCAGATCGGTGCGTACGGAAAGGCGGAGGTAGAGCTTGTCCCCGTTTCGAATGGTCCGAGGAAGCGGATCGGAATCCTGAAGGGAAAATTCGAGGTTCCGGAGGATTTCGATGCGCCTCTGCCGGCAGAGGTTCTTGACGCGTTTGAGGGAAAGCACGAATGAGGTTGCTGCTCGACACGAATGTGTTTTTGTGGGTGCTGTCCGAATCTGACCGTATCAGTAGAGTTCGTGACCTGATCTTGGCTGACGAGACGGACGTGTTCGTCAGCGTCGCTTCATTCTGGGAAATCGCGATCAAACACACAATCGGCAAGCTGTCGCTGGATGTGGGGGAGGCGCGGTCGGCCGCAATGGACAGCGGATTCCACGAATTGCCCGTACTCGGAGCGCACGCCGAAGCGCTATCGACGTTGCCGTTGCTGCATCGGGACCCGTTCGACAGGCTTTTGGTGGCACAGGCGATAACAGAACCGATGCGGCTGATGACCGGCGACGGCAGCATGGCGCAATACTCTGAGCTCGTCATGCGTATCTAGGCGAGAGCGCATCGGTTAGCGAGGGGGGTATATGAGGGCCATATCTATACGGCAACCGTGGGGATGGCTTCTCGGGCACGCTGACGAGTATCCCGATCCCAAGAGAGTGGAGAATCGCACCTGGGCAACCAATGTGCGCGGTGCCGTGCTCATTCACGCGGGAAGACGCTTTGATCGGCGGGGCTACGATCAGATCATTGCGATGCGCCCCGATCTGGCTACGGCTCTGCCTGCCGTAGGGAATTTCGAAATGGGCGGGGTCGTGGGTTGGGGCGATCTGGACGACTGCCTGACGAAGAGCGGATCGCCGTGGTTTACGGTTTACGGGCAAGCATGGTTTCGTCTTCAGCCACGCGGCACCGCTGCCGTTCGTGGAGTGCCGGGAAGGCTGGTTTTTTCGACATTCCGGTACGCGCGTTGGGTGACGCGGGCGTTCGCATCCGCCATGGAATTGCCTAGGCAGCGGCGCTCGAAAGGCGGCGGTCAATCCTTTCGCTGGCTGATCGTGGGATGGTCGTGACCGACATCGCTCGCGAATTACGTCTACCGCTTGCGCACGTGGAACACGAAATGGAAAGAGTCCGTCTCGAAGTTGAGGGCGGTCTTTTTACGCCTGCTCTCTTGCCGATTGAAAATGCCGGCATCCCATTCGTAGTTGAAGGTTGGGGCGGCAGGGTTTCGTAGGTTAGGCGGATTTCAAGTCATGGTCAACGCGTTTATCGGTCGGACGATGCAAGGCAACGGCGAGCATCCAGAGCTCGTCGGCACCGCCGAGCTTACGGAATCGCTTCTCAGCTTCCAGGAAGCCAGTGGCCGCCCATCGCATCGCCTGTCGACATCGCGATAGCGGTCGACCCGGCCGCTGACGCGGCGCACCGCGCCGTTCGGATTCTCGATCAGGTTCGTCGTCGCCAGGCTGCGGATCAGCCGCGGCGTCAGGTCCAGGCGGTTGACCGTGAACGTTTCCTCAAGCCCCTCAAGCAGCGAGGCCGCCGCGTCCGGATGGTCGGTCTTCAACCATGCCGCCTGGGCCTTCAGCCGAGCGAGCCCGTCGTCGGCCGGCAGCTTGTACGCGGCACGCATGACCGAGGCGACCTGCTGTCGGGTCTGCTTCGGCAGCCGTTCGGTCACGTTGCGAATCTTGTGGGTCCGGCACCGCTGGACGTGGGCACCTTTCGCCGAACACTGCCTCGATCGCCGAGCGCAGCGCCTTGGACCCATCAATCACGAACAGATAGTCCCGGTCGGTCGCCAGCCCCCGTTCGATCAGGCTATTCAGCAGATCCTTAACGACTTCGGCGTTCTCGCTCGAACCGCTCACCAGCCCCATCAAATGCTTCTGGGCGTCGCTCTCGACGCCAATCGCGGTGAGAATGTGGCACCCATCGACGATGATACCGTCCAGGTAGATG
>JAYFRX010000355.1:0-3215 GCA_040946945.1 Burkholderia sp.
ATCCGCAGCCTGGCGACGACGAACCTGATCGAGAATCCGAACGGCGCGGTGCGCCGCGTCAGCGGCCGAGTCAACCGCTATCGCGATGTCGACATGGCGATGCGATGGGCGGCCACTGGCTTCCTGGTAGCTGAGAAGCGATTCCGTAAGCTCGGCGGTGCCGACGACCTCTGGATGCTCGCCGTTGCCTTGCATCGTTCGACCGATAAACGCGTTGACCATGACTTGAAGTCCGCCTATAACCTACGAAACCCTGCCGCACCAACCTTCAACTACGAATGGGACACCGCCCCATTCAACGCGGTTTCGCCGAAGCCATGCGCGACTTCCAGCGCGACGCGGCCACGCAGGACAAGCACCGCCACCAGGAATTCGTGAACCTGATGGGCTTCGTCGCCGAGCACCTGACCGGTAAAAAAACCGGCCGCATCAACCCCCGCCACCAACGCCGCATCGACGGCGACCGTTCACCTCGACGCACCCCGCCCTCGCTCGGGCCAGGTCGGTAACGCCTGACGGCCAGGAGCAGACTCATGAGCAAAAAAGCCAACGACGGGATGATCTACTGGTTCTCCCCGCCGCCCAACATTGCCCCCAGTCAAAAGTACGCCGTGCGGGCCGTTGCGTTCAAGGACGCGTTGCCCTCGCTGCTGCTCTACGTACTTTTTCCCCATCGTCTGGTGGCTGTGCCCCGGTGACGTGGGCGGCGTCCACCCGTTCGACACCATCGCTGATACGTTCGACGGGCGCTTCTTCACCGCGCAGGCGTACGACTACGAAAGCCTTTGGACTTACCACAAGGTAGCCGTGCTGGTGCGGATCGGTATCACGGCCATTCCCACGATCGCACTGGCAGCGTATCTCTACATCGACATGATGACCCCGCGAAACAACGTCGTGTACGTCGATGGTCCGCGACTGTTCGACGGCGACCAGGCAGTGGCCGCGGCCATCCGCTAAGCGCGCGGCCGGTCGGTGTCGGAAACGCTGGCGAGCGACGGCTACCGGGCGGCGTTCCAGCGACTCCTGCACCCGCCCAAGAACGATCCCTACATGTCGTTGTGCCCGTCGACCGGAATGTTCAGCCGCACGTGGTGGACCAAGCACCTCATCATCGTCGGCAAGATCGGTTCGGGAAAAACGATGATCCTGCTGCACATCCTCGACCAGATCGTGCTCGCCAAGACGCTGGCCGGCGTGAAGAACCGTTCCAAAAGCATCATCCTGGACGCCAAGGGCGACTTCACGTCGTTCTACAAGCGCGCGATGATCCTGAACCCGTGGGATAACCGAACGGGCGTGTGGGACATCGCCGCCGACCTGGCCGACATGTCGTCGGTCAAGAAGTTTGCGGCGTGCATGCTGCCGGTCAGCGGCGGCAGCGGGAAGTTCTTCGACGAAGCAGCCCAGAAGGTCATGGTCGCGGTGATCCGCACGCTGCACCATACCCACGGTAACGACTACGGGTTCACGGAACTGGCCGCCCGCCACCGACTGGGGCAGCAGGGCCTGGCCGACTTGTTCGAGCCGTTTGCCGAGAAAGACCCGTACATCGAAATGGCGTACCACAGCGTCAAGACCCCAGGCCCGACCGTCGACAGCGTACTGTCCACGTTGTCGAACGGCTCGGCCATGCTGACCGACTTGGCGTTTGCGTGGCCGACCACCGTCCCCAGCGACGAGCGCCCGCGCTTCTCGTGCCGGGGCTGGGCCAGCGACGACTGGAAAGGCCCGCGTCACATCGTCCTGCGTGGCAAGAGCGGCAACCCGTTGACGGAGGCGTTCATTGCTGCGCTGTTCAACATGCTCACGCCGTGGATCATGGACCTGCCTGACTCCAAATCCCGCAACCTTTTCATGGTGTGCGACGAGTTCATCGCGCCCGGCAAACTTGAAATCATGCCGTTGATCTACAAAGGCCGCTCCAAGGGCTGCTGCGTCATCCTCGGGTTTCAGGACGCCAGCCAGATTACGGAGAAGTACGGCGCGGAGACGCAGAGAACCATCCTGTCCACCATCGGCTCGAAGATCATCTGCCAGGTGGCGGCGGGCGAGACGGCCGACAAACTGTCGGACGCACTGGGCAAGCAGCGCGTGCTGATCACCAACCAGAGCAGCAGCGAAACGCCAGGGCAAGGCAAGGCCAGCGTGACCAGCAGCCGGCACGAGGAAACCCGGGTGACCGTTCCGCCGCACGAACTCACCGACGCCGACGTGATGGGTACGTACAGTGTGCCGAAAAGCAAGGAGGTGCCGGCCGGGTTCATGGTGCACGCGACCCTGTCGATGGGAAAGGACGCGTTGCGCCTGTCGTGGCCGGGTCACGACACGACGGCCCGCATCATGCGGCCGGTCGACGACGAGGCCGCGTGGGCGCTGCCGATCACCGGCGCGTTGTCCGCGGGCGCGGACGACGTACCGCCGCCCCCGCCCGAACCGGACGCTGCTGCGACGACCGACCCCACCACCGAAACGGCGACGACGACCGCCGGGACCGCAGGCGACGCCGACGTTGGTCCCGATGCGGGCGACCCGAACGACCTGCTCGGCATGCTGGACGCGACCGACCCGATGGACGAGGACGAGCCGGCCGATACCGAGGGCGGTCTGGTGCAGGCGATCGAACCGCCGCCGGCCGCCGACTCCGAGCCGGATGCGGAACCGGTTGCCGAGCAGGCCGAGGCCACCATTGACCAGCCGCAGGTGGTGAGCGTCCTTACGCGTGACGTGCACGACGCCGAGGCCGCCGCCAGACTGGCACGCCTGGAGCCCCGGGAAACCGTGGAAGGCGACCTTGGCGAAGTCGCGGGCAAGATCGCGCGGTCCTACGCCGCCGACATGGCCGGCGACGCCATTGGAGTCGCCGGAGCGGGTGGTCTGCTCGACCTGGTGAAGATCGTGGACATGTACAACGACAGCAACAAGCCCAGCGGTCCGGTGAAGCAGCAGACGACCATCACGGTCCGCGATCGGTGATCCACACGCCCTCTATTTATAGAGGGCATTTGCTGGACACCGAGCCCATCTGGAGCGATAAATAAAGTGTTAGTGCCGACGCACCGACGCCATCGCAGAGCCCGTGACCCCACGGGCTTAATGAGATGGTCACCCCCACCCTACATGCGGGTAACGCGGTAGGGTGTTTTCTTTTTGGAGGACCATCATGCAGAACGTAACGCTGGTTGGCATTGATCTGGGCAAGCACTCGTTTCACC
>JAYFRX010000356.1:0-3205 GCA_040946945.1 Burkholderia sp.
CAGTGTTCGGCGAACTTGCCCACGTCCAGCGGTGCCGGACCCACAAGATTCGCAACGTGACCGAACGGCTGGCGAAGCAGACCCGACAGCAGGTCGCCTCGGTCATGCGTGCCGCGTACAAGCTGCCGGCCGACGACGGCCTCGCTCGGCTGAAGGCCCAGGCGGCATGGTTGAAGATCGACCATCCGGACGCGGCGGCCTCGCTGCTTGAGAGGCTTGAGGAAAGGTTCACACTCAACCGCCTGGACCTTACGCCGCGGCTGGTCCGCAGCCTGGCGACGACGAACCGGATCGAGAATCCGAACGGCGCGGTGCGCCGCGTCAGCGGCCGGGTCGACCGCTATCGCGATGTCGACAGGCGATGCGATGGGCGGCCACTGGCTTCCTGGAAGCTGAGAAGCGATTCCGTAAGCTCGGCGGTGCTGACGAACTCTGGATGCTCGCCGTTGCCTTGCATCGTCCGACCGATAAACGCGTTGACCATGACTTGAACTCCGCCTAGCCTACGAAACCCTGCCGCCCCAACCTTCAACTACGAATCGGACGCCGCCAGCCGCGCCACCGGCATCAGAAGTTCCTGTCGTTGCTGCGCGAAATCGACAAGACCGTCCCCGCTGAGATCGACGTGCCCTGCATCGTGGACAACTACGGCAGTCACCAGCCCCCGAAGGTCAAGGCGTGGCTGACCGCCCGCCCCCGCTGGCACATGCATTTCATGCCCACCTACAGCTCGTGGCTCAACCAAGTCGAACGCTTCTTTGCCTTGATCATCGACAAGGCGATCCGCAGAGGCTCGTTCAGCTCGGTCAAACAACTAGTCAAGCGTATCGATCAATTCGTCTCCCACTACAACGAAAGCGACAAGCTGTTCATCTGGACTGCAACCGCCGATTCCATCCTCGAAAAGCTACACAGACTTTGTTCTCGAATCAGCGGAGCGGAACATTAGACCGGCGCGAGCTTAATGCTGGGCCGGCACCTCGCCACCGACGAGCGAGTAGCGGTTCAGAATTGGGATCATCTGTGCGTAGATCTTCGGGTTCGCCGCGACGATCTCATGACGATCGAGGAAATCGGCGTCGCCGTGGTAGTTGCCGACCAGGCCGCCGGCCTCGGTGATCAGCAGGCTGCCCGCGGCCATGTCCCAGGCGCTGATGCACTGCTCGAAGAAAGCGTCCAGGCGGCCCGCGGCGACATTGGCCAGATCCAGCGCGGCCGCGCCCGGGCGGCGCAGCCCCGTGCAGGCCTGGGTTATCTCGACGAACAGGCGCGTGTAGGCCTCGAGGCCGTCTTTCTCGCGGAACGGAAAGCCGGTGCCGACCAGCGCGTCGGACAGGCGGTCGCGGCGGCTGACGCGGATGCGGCGGTCGTTCAGGAAGGCGCCGCGGCCGCGCGTGGCCGTGAACAGGTCGTTGTTGTTCGGGTCGTAGACCACCGCTTGCTGCACCACGCCGCGATGCGCGAGCGCGATCGAGACGCAGTAGTAGGGGAAGCCGTGAATGAAGTTGGTGGTGCCGTCGAGCGGATCGATGATCCAGACGAATTTGGACTCGTTGTCCGACTTGCCCGATTCCTCGGCGAGGATCGCGTGGTCGGGGTAGGCCGCCTTCAGCGTATCGATGATGGCCTCTTCGGAGGCCTTGTCGACTTCCGTCACGAAATCGTTCTGCTGCTTCCTGCGGATCTCGATCATGTCGAGATCGAGCGAGGCGCGGTTGATGATCTGTCCGGCGCGGCGCGCAGCCTTGACAGCAATATTGAGCATGGGATGCATGGAGCTAGATCCTGTAGCCGGCGGCTCCGTGCCGCCGAGGTGATTGTGGAACCGGCGAAGCGCGCCCGCTGCCAGGCGGACGGACGTTTCGTCGATGGAAGACGCGAATTGGCAAAGAGCGGGGTGCCAGGCAGCGGACCTCCCTCGGAAAACGGGGAGGAGGGTTCGGCCAGGGCCGGCGAGCGCATAAATTCGCCTAATTAGTTACTTGACCCCGAGACCATCAACACACGGCGAGGATGAGGTTTTGTCGTAACGGCGGCCCGAAGCAGGCGCGGCGCCATCGCGGGCAAATCGAAACGGCGGTTGAAACGGTAGGCGAATTCAGCGAGATAGCGATAGGCATATTTGGCGTGATCGATAGCGTGGCACGTGCCCTTGAGGGCCGTTTTCAGGTTGCCGAGCATCGTGTTGACCCAGCGGAACTCGGGGCGCTGCACGGCCTGACGGCCACCGCCCGTGACATGGCGCTCATGACTAGCAGCCTTTTGCGTCACGCCGTCGAAACACCACAGGCCACCGGAAACGACGCACGCGGTGGGCATCAGGCTGCTGGCCGCCCAGGCCTCAAGGGTCGCTTTGGTAAAGCCCGGCACGGGCGAGAGCCGCATGAACAGAGGACGGCCATCGTCAGAGGTCTGCACGGCCGCTATAAACGGCGTCTTGCCAGGCGCGCCACGCCCACAGCCTTACCGCCGGAGCGTTCCCCTCCCAGATACGCGTCGTCGACCTCGACCCGTTCGTCGAGCCGGCGTCGCTCTTCGCGCAGCCACATGGTCTCCAGCAAACTTGTGCTTGATGAGCCAGACCGGCTTGTAGCTCACGCCCAGCTGGCGTTTGAGCTCCAGTCCGCTGATGGCGTTCTTGCTCTGCGTCACCAGGTAGATTGCCAGAAACTAGGTCGTCAGCGGCAATATTCGTTTTTTTCGAATATCGTTCCGACGATCGACGAGCATTGGTACCGGCAGGACTGGCTCAGGCATTCCCACAGTCGCCGGCCGTTGTAGGCGCTGGCGTAGCGCGTGCCCTTGCATCGAGGGCACACCAGCCATCGGGCCAGCGAGACTCAACCAGCGCGGCCTCGCATTGCGCTTCGTTGCCGTACTGCTCCTGAAATTCTTTCATCGACAGACCGGCCTGAAACTGGATTCTGTTCATGGGCATGGCGCACGCTCCGTAAGAGGCCAGTTCAAAAACCAATGAGGGGCTGTTTACTTTCTCGGCAAGCTGTTAACCTTGGATGTCTGAACAACGGAACCCAAGGGATAGAAGCGCCAATCATTGATGACGACTGGTGGACACTTATCGAACCGTTACTGCCGCCGCCCAAGCCCCGGCGCAAAGAGCATCCTGGTCGCCCACGCGTATCGGATCGGGCCGCGTTGAATGGCATCCTGTTCGTGTTGAAAACCGGTCTGCGATGGAACCATC
>JAYFRX010000357.1:0-3194 GCA_040946945.1 Burkholderia sp.
TTGGCCGGTGATCTGGTCGGCTTGTAGTAGGTCGTGCGACGTGCCACGCCAAACCATTGGCACAGCTTGGTCATTGGAACCGAAACGCCTTCGTCTTTCAGGCCCTGCTGGACCGAGAGCATCAGCTTTCGTCCTTTCCCAGCAGGGATGCCAGCTTTTTTCGGGCGCGGATCTCCAGCATGGCCTCGCCGTAAGCTTCCTGCAGGTCCTTCAGTTGCCGCTGGTACTGCTCGCGCACGTCCTCAGGCTTGGCCCGCAGAGCATTTTCCATGCCGCGCTTGCCGTCTTCGACCCAGCTCTCGATCTCTGCTGGGGTCAGGTCGAACTGGCGGCTGGCTGCGGCCACCGTCGTCTTGCCCTTGATGATCTCAAGGGCAAGCGCCGACTTACGCCGGGCGGTCCAGCGCTTGATCTCTTCTTCCATCATTTCGCTCATCGGCGTCTCGTTCGGAGAAAGTAATACCTGAGCAGGTTTTCAGTGGGTCATTACAGCGTTGCCGTACTGCTCCTGAAATTCTTTCATCGACAGACCGGCCTGAAACTGGATTTTGTTCATGGGCATGGCGCACGCTCCGTAAGCATCTGGCGAACGATACCTGATTTCATGCCTGCTTCGGAGTCAAGTAACTAATCAGGTTGGTTTTTGATCTGGCCTTTTACTGGCTGGCCCGCAACGGCCAGAGTTTCGCGCTGGTGCCGGTGAACGGCCGGCCGATGCTGTTCGTTGACACGCTGTCGGCCTCGAGCGCGCTACCAGGCAGGCCGCTACACTTGGTGGACCAAGGGCCCGGCCGCGACGCTGAGCGACGAGATCGCCGGCAGCGCCGCTGCTGGCTGACTGCCAGAAGATCCGGGGCCGCGCAAGCGGCCCTGAGGTGCCGGCGGGCATCGTCACAGGCCAGTGCTATAATATTTCCCTTTCGGTCGGCGTTCGGCCGCACGGTGCGGCGCGCGCCGGGTTCGGCTCGGCGGCGGCGTGTCGCAGCAGTTCCGTCATTCATTCCACCTGTTGTTCGTGCAGCCACCGGCAATCGGCCCGGCCACACCCGAATTTCCTCCGCGCTATTTGAGCGAAACGCCAACTATGTCCGATTCAGCAGCCACGTCCGTCGACGCAACTTTCGATCAGTTCGGCATCGCGCCCAACATTCTGAAGGCCATTGCGGAGCAGGGCTATACGAAACCCACGCCGATACAGGCCAAGGCGATTCCGGTCGTGCTGTCGGGGCGCGACGTGATGGGTGCCGCGCAGACGGGCACCGGCAAGACTGCCAGCTTCTCGCTGCCGATCATCCAGCGCCTCTTGCCGCAGGCCAACAGCAGCGCCTCGCCGGCGCGCCACCCCGTGCGTGCGCTGATCCTCACGCCGACGCGCGAGCTGGCCGACCAGGTGGCCGCGAACGTGCATTCCCACGCGAAACACACGGCGCTGCGCAGCGCGGTGGTGTTCGGCGGCGTCGACATGAACCCGCAGATGGCCGAGCTGCGCCGCGGAGTCGAGATCCTGATCGCCACGCCGGGCCGCCTGCTCGACCACGTGCAGCAGAAGGCGGCCAACCTCGGCCAGGTGCAGATGCTGGTGCTCGACGAGGCCGACCGGATGCTCGACATGGGCTTCCTGCCCGACCTGCAGCGGATCCTGAACCTGCTGCCCAAGCAGCGCCAGACCCTGCTGTTCTCGGCCACCTTCTCGCCCGAGATCAAGAAGCTGGCCTCGACCTACCTGAGCAACCCGCAGACCATCCAGGTCGCGCGCGGCAATGCGACGGCCACCAATGTCACTCAGGTGGTCTACGAGATCGCCGAGGGTGACAAGCAGGCGGCGGTGGTCAAACTGATCCGCGATCGCTCGCTCAAGCAGGTGATCGTGTTCTGCAACAGCAAGCTCGGTGCGAGCCGGCTGGCGCGCCAGCTCGAGCGCGCCGGCATGGTCGCCACGGCGATCCACGGCGACCGTTCCCAGAACGAGCGGATGCAGGCGCTGGAGGCCTTCAAGCGCGGCGAGGTCGAGACGCTGGTCGCCACCGACGTGGCCGCGCGTGGCCTGGACATCGCCGAGCTGCCGGCCGTGATCAACTTCGACCTGCCTTTCAATGCCGAGGATTATGTGCACCGCATCGGCCGGACCGGCCGCGCGGGTGCCTCGGGCGACGCACTGTCGCTGTGTAGCCCGAACGAGCGCAAGCAGCTGGCCGATATCGAGCAGCTGATCAAGCGCGACCTGCCGCTGCAGCCGCTCGCGATCGACGCGCCGGTGTATGCGCGCCAGGAATGCGGCGAGTGTGGCGAACGCGGCGATCGCGGCGAATCGACCGGCCCGCGCCGCTCGCATGGGCACGGCGGCGAGCGTACGCACCACCATTATTCGCGCCGCGAGGCACCGGTCGACGAGTTTTTTCTGAAGCCCTACGAGCCGTCGCCGAGCGCGCGCGAGCCCGAGGAAGCGACCAAGCAGCCGGCATCGAGCGAGAAGAAGTCGAAGCAGCCGCTGGCCGCGCTGCTGGGCGGGTTTGGCATGCCGCGCCGCACGTCTTCCTGAGCGAAACCTGGCCTGCAAGCCTGAAAACGGTATCTGATTAGTTACTTGACTCCGAAGCAGTCATGAAACGACCTGATTAGTTACTGGACTCCGAGACCATCAACACACGGCGAGGATGAGGTTTTGTCGTAACGGCGGCCCGAAGCAGGCGCGGCACTATCTGGGCCGGCCCCCGCGAAAACCGGACACTGGGTAACGCTTAAACTTTGAGGTAGTCTTCCGCCTATGTTTAAGCCTACAACTAACAACATGGAACCCGTTGAGGTTCTGACCAAGCCGGAGCAGCGCCGACGCCGCTCGGTCTAAGAAAAACTGGCGATTGTGCGTGGAACCTTCGAACCCGGAGCTACCGTTTCTGGGGTAGCCCGTCCTCATCAGGTGAATGCGAACCAGGTGTTTGCGTGGCGCAAGCTGTATCAGGACGGCAGCCTGTCGGCGGTAAGTGCCGGTGAGCACGTAATGCCGGCATCGGACCTGGCCGAAGCCATGAAGCAGATTCGTGAACTGCAGCGACTGCTGGGCAAAAAGACAATGGAAGTGGAAATCCTCCGCGAAGCAGTGGAGTATGGTCGGGCAAAAAAATCGATTGCGCGCTCGCCATTGCTGCCGGGGGACGACCGATGAAGACGGTCTGTGAAGTCCTGGGTGTGTCGCG
>JAYFRX010000358.1:0-3180 GCA_040946945.1 Burkholderia sp.
GCCAGCGCACGTCGCCGGCGGCACGCCCCGCGGGCTTGTCGCCGGCCACCTCGCGAGCAGACACCATCAGCAATTGTTCGACGAGCGCGCGGCCAGCGTCGTACATCAGCGCGTGAACACTGATGCGCGTGTTCTGGATCAGATCGCGCATCGGAAGCCACAACTGTTCGTGCTCGGCAAAGCTGGCGCGCAGGGCCTCGTGCTCCTGTTTGCTGACGACCGTCAGCGGCAACTTGGCGCGACGCCCGGGTTTCTTGGTAGGCTTCATCTCGGCGGTTCTCCTGTTCTGGAGCTTGATCTTGGAAACCCGATGCTCTCGGATTCCTGCGGGAACCGCCGCCTTCAACCTTCAACTATTTTTGGGACACCGCCTTGGTAAGCAATGCCCCGCAGTCGGTTTAACGCGGGGCGTTTCGTTGTGTGTTCCGGGCGGACGGCACGCCGTGTGTGCCCGCCGCCGTGACCGACGCGGCGGACGGTTCCGGGCGTGAGCCGCGATCGAAGCGGTTTAGGATCGAGCAGGTCTGCGCGCGGGCCGTTCCCGGTCCGCCGGTCCGCCGCCGGCCCAACGCGAGGACACGTCGATGCCCGATTCCCTTCCGACACGCCACGCCGCGCGAGCGTCATTTGCAATGCGCGAGCCCGGCGGGTCTGCACCGGCTTGCCTATACCGAATGGGGCGATCCCAACAACCCGCGCGTGCTGGTCTGCGTGCATGGACTGACGCGTTCCAGTCGCGACTTCGACCGGCTCGCACTAGCCCTGGCGGACCGCTATCTCGTGGTCTGCTCCGACGTGGCAGGGCTCGGGCGCTCGAGCTGGCTGTCCGATCCTCGCCTCTATGGCCTGCCGCAATTACGTGGCCGACATGGTCACGCTGATTGCGCGACTCGACGTCGAGCGCGTGGACTGGTTTGGCACCTCGATGGGTGGCCTGATCGGCATGCTGCTCGGCGGCCTGCCTGGCACGCCGATCGCGCGCATGCTGATCAACGATGTCGGCCCGCGCATCGAGCCCGAGTCGCTGACCCGGATCGGCGAGTACGTCAATTTCCAGTCGGAGCAGGCCGGCATCGACCATCTGGCCTCGCTGGCGGCTTCGTTCGGGCCGCTGTCGGGCGACGAGTGGCGCGAGATCAAACGCGTCGCTGCTGCGCCGAGATGCCGAGCAGGGCGGCTGGCGCGGGGGCGCTACGACCCGCGCGCATCGTCGAGCCGTTCCGCCGCCACCACACCCGAGCATGCGGCGTCCGGCGAGGCCATGCTGTAGCGCTCGTTCGAGGCCTTCGCCGGGCTGGTGCGGGTGGTGCGCGGTGCCGAATCGGACCTGCTCTCGGCACAGACCGTCGAGGACATGAAGGCGCGCGGCCAAGCCGTGTCAGCGGCGAGATTCCCGGCGTCGGTCACGCGCCGGCCTTCCTCGACCCGGCACAGATTACGATCGCTTGCCGTTGTTTCGACCAGGACGCGTCATAAATATGCAGGGGGGCCGCTTTCCTTCACCACTTTCCGGGAATTTCCATGGCAGTCATTCGTCACCACGTCAGTCCCCGTCTCTCCGAAACCGCGGTCTACAACGGCACCGTCTATCTCACCGGCTAGATCGCCGAGGACAGCAGCCAGGACATCAAGGGCCAGACGCAGGAAGTGCTGGGCCATATCGACCGCCTGCTGGCCGAAGTGAACAGCGACAAGGCCAACCTGCTGTCGGTGCAGATCTACATCACCGACATGGCTAATTTCCCGGCCATGAACGAAGGCTGGGTCGTGCAGGGTGCCCCCCCCCCCCGCGACCGTCGAGGCCAAGCGCGCGAACCCAGCCTGCCTGGTCGAGGTGGTGGTCGCCTCGCAGAAGATCTGAACCGTTTCGTGATTTCCTTGCCGGCCCGTCGATGAATTTCGATTCCGTTCCCGCGGCCACCGCGTCGCTTGAGTGCGAGGGCGTGCTCGCCTTCGTGCGCGAGCACGCCGGCGACGCCTGCCTGTCCTCTCGCGAGCGGCTCGTCGATCACGCGGTCGGCACGGTGGCGCTGATGCGCACGCTCAACGTCGATCCGCAGGCGGTGCGCGCCGCCGCGCTGTTCACGCTGACGCCGCACCTGAGCGATCCTGAAACTGTGCTGGCCTTCGCCCAGGACATCCGAGTGGTGGCGATCCCGGCTCTCCTCGCGCTTGTAGTCGCTGCGCTATTACGTGGCCGCCAAGGTCGAGCCGCCGCCCGACTTGGCGCGCGAGACGCTCGAGATCTACGCGCCGCTCGCCAACCGGCTCGGCATCTGGCAAGTGAAGTAGGAGCTCGAGGATCTCGCCTTCCGCTTCGAGGATCCCGTCACCTACAAACGCATCGCCAAGCTGCTCGACGAGAAGCGCGTCGAGCGCAAGGCCTATGTCACGCAGGCGATCGCGCGGCTCGAGCAGGAACTGGCCGCCGCCCAGATCCCGACCGAAGTCAGCGGCCGGCCGAAACACATCTACAGAATCTGGCGCAAGATGCGCGGCAAGGAGCTCGATTTCTCCGAGCTCTACGACGTGTGCGCGTTTCGCGTGATCGTCCTCGACATCAAGGATTGCTACGCGGCGCTAGGCATCGTCGATTATCTGTGGCAGTCGGTGCCGCGCGAGTTCGACGACTACATCTCGCGTCCCAAGCCGAACGGCTACAAGTCGCTGCACACGGTGGTGATCGGCGACGACGGCCGTGCCTTTGAGGTGCAGAGGTCCGCACGCAGGAGATGCACCGCTTCACCGAATAGGGCATGGCCGCGCACTGGCGCTACAAGGAGGCCGGCACGCGCGGTTACGGCGGCCAGTTCTCGGCCTGCGCTTAGAGGCCAGTTCAAAAAGGCTGCTCGGTACGCCTGAAGATGTTCCAGCAGACGAGGGCGCAGCCGAATTTAAAGAATGCTTCGTGAATGTTAGCTCGACGATCGAAGCGTATGCGAAGACGACGGAAGTTGTGGAGCCACGAGTGAGTCCGTTCAACGACCCAACGGAATTCCTGATTAGTGACTTTACTCCCAGACGATCAACACACGGCGAGGATGAGGTTTGGTCGTAACGGCGGCCCGAAGCAGGCGCGGCGCCATCGCCGGCAAATCGAAACGGCGGTTGAAACGGTAGGCGAATTCAGCGAGATAGCGATGGGCATATTTGGCGTGATCGATAGCGTGGTACGTGCCC
>JAYFRX010000359.1:0-3178 GCA_040946945.1 Burkholderia sp.
CTTCCTTGAGCTTGACTTCCAACGGATCGGTCTGGCGCGACTTCAGACCGGCTTCGATGCCTGCCAGGGGCGAGTTCGCGCCGTTGTTCGAGCTCGGCGAGCGTGACGCCAACTTCGCGAGACACCGGGTCAATCGATTCGCCGCGCAGCAAGCGCAGGACGACAGCGCGTTTGCGCCCGGGGGACGGACCAGCGCTTGAATTCGGCGGCGCTGGCGGCGTCTACGGCCGCGCTACGCGCGCCCTCCGTCGCCGCCAGCGCAACTTCCTGCACGTCTACCTTTTTCAATATCTCAGACTCCAGTTTGGATGCGTTTTACCCCAAACCTGTGTCTAGAAAAACCGGAGCCACCGCAGGGATTACGCCGAGCTACGCCTTCGTCGTTGAGCCACAGATCAACGGCGTCGCCGAGCGTTTCAATCGGACCATGAAGGAGCAAGCCATCCACGGACGGCTGTTCAACAGCGTTGAAGAAGTTCGTGCTACCGCCGTCGCGTTCAAGGAACGATACAATCGCGAATGGCGTCTCGAAAAACTGGTCTTCAAGACACCCCTCGAAGCCCGTCAGGCACCGCTCTTGCCACTTGCCGCCTGATCGCAAAATCGTGTCTAAACAACCCGATCCGGTACACCGGCCAGCGTCGGATAGTCTGAGACGGTGAGCCGGAAACCATGCTCGTTAGCGAGCAGTTGCGCCTGACCGCCAACCGGCAGGCTCACCATGTCGGGCACGTGGCCGAACTGCAGCCCCGCAATCACCGGAATGCCGACCACCTCGCGCACCTACTCGATCACGGCCTGCATGTCGTAGCCGTTGTCGTAGTCGAAGGCACGCGCGCCGGTGAACTGGCCGAGCACGAGCGCCTGCTGGCCGGCCAGCAGCCCTGCGAAATGCAGCGTGTAGATCATCCGCTCGATGCGGAACGGCTGCTCGTTGACATCCTCGATGAACACGATGCCCCCTCGATGCGCGGCATGTAGGGCGTGCCGGCCAGCGATGCCAGGATCGCCAGGTTACCGCCCCACAGCGTGCCAGAAATGTTCGCGCACTGCTGCTGCAGCACGTCGGAGACGATCGTCGTCGAGGGCTGGGAGAGCGTCGACCAGAACTGCGTCATGGTGAATTCGCTCGACGTCTCGGCACCGAAGTCGGTCGACAGCATCGGTCCGCCGAAGCTCCTGACACTCGACTTGGCGAGCTGGATCGCGGTGAAGTCGCTGTGGCCGCACAGCGCGATCGGCTAATCGCGCAGGCGTTCGAGCCCGCGGTAGTCGAGATGCGGCAGGATCCGCGCGGCACCGGCACCGTAACCGCCGCGCACGGCCAGGCCGATGTCGGGGGCAGCGGCTGCGAGCGATCAGCCAGGCGATTCAGGTTGGCCGCGCGCTCGGCGTCGCTGCCGACGAAGCGCAGGTAGCGGCGCTCGGTAGCCTCGGCATTCTGCACCTCGTGACCTTGTGCGCCGAAGCGCGCGACGAATCGCGACCGGATCGTGCGGGTAGCCGAAAGGGCCGAGCAGCCGGATGCTGCGCGGCTTCAGTGTGAAGTGGGCCATCGATCGTGTATCGGTAATAGGGGGCAGCCCGATCAGACCCGCGTCACGGCGACTGGTTCAGTTCGCCGGCCGCGGGCTGCCCGGAATCCTGCGTAGTGTGGCGGCCTGCCCTGCCCCGTCTTCGCCGCCGTCGAGAAGCGCCGAGGCGTTCGCCGCGCGCCGAGCCTCGCGGGGCGCTCGACGGCGCTCGGCGAAGAAGGCGCGCAGCGCAGCGCCGCATTCGTCGGCGTGCACGCCGCCCGTTACGCTGGTGTGATGGTTCAGCTGCGGGTTAGCGAAGGCATTGACCACGCTGCCGCAGGCGCCCGTCTTTGGGTCCGGTGCGCCATAGACGACGCGCACGATCCGCGCGTGCATGATCGCGCCCGAGCACATCAAGCAGGGTTCGAGCGTCACATACAGCTCACAGCCGGGCAGACGATAGTTGCCGAGAGCCTGTGCCGCCGCGCGCAGAGCGACCATCTCGGCATGCGCGGACGGATCGTGTCCGCCGATCGGATAATTGAAGCCGCGCGCGATCACCTCGTCGCCGCGCACGATCACGGCACCGACCGGCGCCTCGCCGGCCGCGCGCGCCTCCTCGGCCGCGGCGAGCGCCATGCGCATGTAGCGCCGGTCGCGTTCGGTGGCCGGATCGGGATTCGGATCGACGGCGGGAACGGGCAAATCGGACGGATCGGGGAGATTAGTGGCGGGAGGCAGGTTCACGCGGCCCCCGCTTCGCCGGCGCAGCCGTCGAGCACGCGCTCGGACAAGCGTTCGGCGATGCGGCGGCAGTATTCGCGCGGCACAACCAGCGGACCGCAGCGCAGCGATTCGAGGGCCATGTCGAGCTGGAGTATCTTGGCTTGCAAGCGGCAACGTGTCGCACGGTCGCTGACCGCGCGCATTTCGTCCTGCAGGTGGCAGAGGGCCTGCAACTGCTCGACCGCGGGCCGCACGAAGCCCGCATTCTTCAGGATCCGGTTGGCGATCCACACTTCGGCCGGGACGCGCAGATCGTCGTCCAGCTCCGACGGGGCATCGGTGACCGGTAGTTCGTCGAACTCCCCACGCTCGGCTGCGGCAGCGATACGTTGTTCGACCAGGGCGTCAAGCAGTCTCATTCGAACAATCCAAGGCAAATTAGCCTCCTGATTGTAACAGGAGATTGGGCAAGTGCCAGCCCTCTGGAGCAAATGCTCGACTATCGAAATCGTGTATCGAGGAAAGCCGTTATGCTCGATTGGATCGTCCGGTCGTCCATGCCGGGCACCGATTGCTCCATTTGATTTGGAGGGAAGGAGATCAGGATGCACAGCGTCAGGATGGGACTGCGGTGGCTGGCCGCCGCGCCGCGCTGCTGCTGAGCCTGGGCTGCTGCGGCGTGTTTTGCAACGGCGCCGGCACTAATGGCGGCGGTGTCCCATTCGTAGTTGAAGGTTGGGGCGGCAGGGTTTCGTAGGTTAGGCGGACTTCAAGTCATGGGCAACGCGTTTATCGGTCGGACGATGCCAGGCAACGGCGAGCATCCAGAGCTCGTCGGCACCGCCGAGCTTACGGAATCGCTTCTCAGCTTCCAGGAAGCCAGTGGCCGCCCATCGCATCGCCATGTCGACATCGCGATAGCGGTCGACCCGGCC
>JAYFRX010000360.1:0-3140 GCA_040946945.1 Burkholderia sp.
GGCAGGACTGGCTCAGGCATTCCCACAGTCGCCGGCCGTTGTAGGCGCTGGCGTGGCGCGTTCCCTTGCATCGAGGGCACACCCAGCCATCGGGCCAGCGAGACCGGACCAGCGCGGCCTCGCATTGCGCTTCGTTGCCGTACTGCTCCTGAAATTCTTTCATCGACAGACCGGCCTGAAACTGGATTCTGTTCATGGGCATTGCGCACGCTCCGTAAGCATCTGGCAAACGATACTTCGTTTCATGCCTGCTTCGGAGTCAAGTAACTAATCAGGTTAGTTTTTGCACTGTCCTCTAACTCATGCCCAGCTTCGCCGTTGCGTTCGTCGCCTCCCTGCTCGTCACGCTGCTTATCATCCGCTATGCGCACCTGCACGAGAAATTTTCGATCGACAGCGATCTCGCCGGCGTGCAGAAATTCCACGCCCATCCGGTGCCGCGCGTCGGCGGCCTGGGCATCGTCGCGGGCCTGCTGATCGGCTGCATCTCGCTCGCGCTGCGCTATCCAACCGTGGCCGGCAGCATCGCGGGGCTAGCCGCCTGTGGCATCCCGGCCTTCGCCTCCGGCCTGATCGAGGACCTGACCAAGAAGGTCTCGCCGCGCGCGCGCCTGATCTGCACCATGGCCGCCGCCGCCATCGCGTTCGGCGCGGTGGGCGTGGCGATCACGCGCATCAGCGTACCGCCGCTCGACTTCCTGCTCGGCTACACGACGATCTCGGTGGTGGTGACGGTGCTCGCGGTGGCCGCGCTCGCCAATGCCGTCAACATCATCGACGGCTTCAACGGCCTGGCCTCGATGGTCGCCTTCATGATGCTGGCCTCGCTGGCCTACGTGGCCTTCCAGGTGGGCGACCCGGTGGTACTGTCGGCCTCGCTGCTGATGATGGGCGCGATCATGGGCTTCTTCATCTGGAACTTCCCGGCCGGCCTGATCTTCCTCGGCGACGGCGGCGCCTACTTCATCGGCTTCATGCTCGGCGAACTGGCGATCCTGCTGGTGATGCGGCATCGCGAGGTATCGGCCTGGTACCCGGTGCTGCTGTTCATGTACCCGATCTTCGAGACCTGCTTCTCGATCTACAGGAAGAAGTTCATCCGCGGCATCTCGCCCGTCATCCCCGACGGGGTGCACCTGCACATGCTGGTCTACAAGCGCCTGATGCGCTGGGCCGTCGGCACCCAGGTCGCGCACGAGCTGACGCGCCGCAATTCGCTGACCTCGCCCTATCTGTGGCTGCTGTGCCTGATCGCGGTGATTCCAGCCACGCTGTTCTGGCGGCACACGGTGCACCTGTTCGCCTTCGTGCTGGTGTTCGCCTTCACCTACGTCTGGCTCTACGTCAGCATCGTCCGCTTTCGCGCGCCGCGCTGGCTGGTGGTGCGCAAGACGCGCGCACGGCAGCAGCATCGCCATTGAGGGACCGCGCGCGGCTAGAGTTAATGTCGAATCTGGTGTAGGGCGGTCGGGAGGGATTTGAGAAGGCGGTGGCAGTGGCGTGAGCATGTTGCTTTCCGTGGTAACGCCTAGCAACCGGAGGCCCACCACCATGGCGAAACGTACGCAGGAAGCGCAGAGCAGTCAAGCAGCAGAAACGGCAATCAAGGGGCCGTGCGGTCTGGATGAGTTGATCCGGTAAGGCGCACGGCAGGTTATCCATCAAGCAATCGAGGCGGAATTGGCGGTATACCGGATCCGGTTGTTTAGACACGATTTTTCGATCAGTCGGCAAGTGGCAAGAGCGCTGCCTGACGGGCTTCGAGGGGTGTCTTGAAGCCCAGTTTTTTCGAGACGCCATTCGCGATTGTATCGGTCCTTGAACGCGACGGCGGCAGCACGAACTTCTTCAACGCTGTTGAACAGCCGTCCGTGGATGCTTGCTCCTTCATGGTCCGATTGAAACCCTCGGCGACGCCGTTGGTCTACTCGCTCAGCGACGAAGGCGTAGCTCGGCGTAATCCCCCAGAACTTGAGCGGGGCGCGGAAATCGTCCGACCTGTACTGCGAGCCGTGATCCATTCGCAGGGACAGTCCGCGGCCGACATCAGCGTCGACCGATCCGAACTGCTCGCGCACCCCTTGGCTGATTGGCTCCAGTGCGGCAAAGCGGTCGCCCACTTTGGTGACGTGGATGCCAACACACGCCGCGTCGCAATGATCAACCGCAGCGAAGATCCAGACCAGGCCCTCATCGACGGTTTGAACCTTGGCGCCATCGGTTCCCCACATCTCGTTAGGCCGCTCAGTCGTCATTCTGACCATCATGAGCGTTGGGCGGTTTCTGCGGTCGCCGGTGGGGCAAAAGCAGGCCGTTTTCGCAGATCAGCCGCGAGACACGGGCGCGGGACACGCGGATGTCGTCCTGAATGCGCAAGCGTGCCCAGACCTTGCACGCCCCTTCGCCGACGCACGGCGTGCGAGTCAGATCGGTGCGAACAGCTGCGAGCCGCTCGTGATCGGGCCACCTTGGGCTTTGGGCCGCGTCGGACAGTGGCAAAAGTGGGGTGACCTTGTTGAGCGCCCTGGCGCGCTCGGCATAGATCGTGGAGCGCGGCAAGTCGAGCGCCTAGCACACCCGCTGCAATCCGAAGAATTTCCTATCGTGGAGATCGCGCGGCTCATGTCGACGCCCTCCGGACGATCAAAGGGCGGCGCTCCTGCCGCTCGCGCTCCATGCGCAGCATTTCGACCTCCATGGTCAATTCGCCGACGCGATGCACGGCTTCCTTGAGCTTGACTTCCAACGGATCGGTCTGGCGTGACTTCAAACCGGCTTCGATGCCTGCCAGGGGCTAGTTCGCGCCATTGTTCGAGCTCGGCGATCGTGACGCCAACTTCGCGAGACACCGCGTCAATCGATTCGCCGCGCAGCAAGCGCAGGCAACAGCGCGGTGTCCAAAAAATAGTCCTGATTAGTTACTTGAGTCCGAAGCAGGCATGAAATCAAGTATCGTTCGCCAGATGCTTACGGAGCGTGCGCCATGCCCATGAACAGAATCCAGTTTCAGGCTGGTCTGTCGATGAAAGAATTTCAGGAGCAGTACGGCAACGAAGCGCAATGCGAGGCCGCTCTGGTCGGGTCTCGCTGGCCCGATGGCCGGTACCAATGCTCGTCGATCGTCGGAACGATATTCGAGA
>JAYFRX010000361.1:0-3137 GCA_040946945.1 Burkholderia sp.
GCTCCACGCTTCCTCCCCACGCTCGGTCACCCTCACGCAGTTGCGCTTCGCTTCGTTCGCTGTGGTCAACTCACGGGAGGACTTACACCTCCAAGATTGCGCCCATGCTGGGCGCACCACGAAAAAAGGGCGGCCCCGCTCAACGCCGGTCCACCTTTTTTATTCCTGGTGCGTTTTTTACAGCACGTAGCGCGACAGGTCCTCGTCCTTCGAAACCTCGCCGAGCGCGCGATCAACATAGGCCGCGTCGATCGTGACGGCCTCGCCGGCGTGATTGCCGGCCGCGAACGAGACGTCCTCGAGCAGCTTCTCGATCACGGTATAGAGGCGGCGCGCGCCGATGTTCTCGGTCTTCTCGTTGACCGAGAAGGCGATCTCGGCGAGGCGCCGGATGCCGTCCTCGGCGAATTCGAGCGGCACGTCCTCGGTGGCGAGCAGGGCCTGGTACTGCTTGACCAGACTCGCGTCGGTAGCCACCAGGATCGACTCGAAATCCTGCACCGACAGCGAATCGAGTTCAACGCGGATCGGGAAGCGCCCCTGCAGCTCGGGGATCAGGTCGCTCGGCTTGGAAAGGTGGAAGGCACCGCTGGCGATGAACAGGATGTGGTTGGTCTTGATCATCCCGTACTTGGTGTTGACCGTGGTACCCTCGACCAGCGGCAGCAGATCGCGTTGCACGCCCTGCCGCGACACTTCCCCGCCGCCCCCTTCGTTGTTGCGCGAGGCGATCTTGTCGATCTCGTCGAGGAACACGATGCCGTTCTGCTCGACATTCTGCACGGCGCGGGTCTTCACTTCCTCGTCGTTGAGCAGCTTGGCGGCTTCCTCGTCGGTCAGCAGCTTCAGCGCTTCCTTGATCTTGACCTTGCGGCGCATCTTCTTGCCGCCGCCGATGTTGGAGAACATCGAGCGGATCTGCTCGGTCATCTCTTCCATGCCCGGCGGTGCCATGATGTCCATTCCGGCCTGCGGCTGCTCGATGTCGAGCTCGACTTCCTTGTCGTCGAGCGCGCCCTCGCGCAGGCGCTTGCGGAAGGTCTGGCGCGTCGCGTCGTCGTTGGCGCTCTCGCTGCTCGCGCCGAAGCCCACCGCGCGCGGCTGCGGAAGCAGGATGCCGAGGATCCGGTCCTCGGCCTGGTCCTGCGCCTTCGAGCGCACCTTGCACATTTCCGATTCGCGCGTCTGCTTGACGGCGATCTCGATCAGGTCGCGCACGATGCTGTCGACTTCGCGGCCCACGTAGCCGACCTCGGTGAACTTGGTCGCCTCGATCTTGATGAAAGGCGCGTCGGCCAGCTTGGCCAGGCGGCGCGCGATCTCGGTCTTGCCAACGCCGGTCGGCCCGATCATCAGGATGTTCTTGGGGGTGATTTCCTGGCGCAGCGGCTCGGCCACCTGCTGGCGGCGCCAGCGGTTGCGTAGCGCGACGGCCACCGCCTTCTTCGCCTTGTACTGGCCGATGATGTGCTTGTCGAGCTCCGAGACGATCTCGGCAGGAGTCATGGTGCTCATGTCGGCGTCCTTACTCGAGTGTTTCGATGATGTGGCTGTGGTTCGTGTAGATGCACATGTCGCCGGCGATGGTAAGCGCCTTCTTGACGATCTCACCCGGCGACAGCTCGGTGTTCTCGGTCAGAGCGCGCGCGGCCGCCTGCGCGTAGGAGCCGCCCGAGCCGATCGCGCAGATCCCGCCTTCCGGGTCAAGCACGTCGCCGTTGCCGGTGATCACCAGGGTGGTGATTTTGTCGGCCGTAATCAGCATCGCCTCCAGCCGGCGCAGCATGCGGTCGGTACGCCAGTCCTTAGCCAGTTCCACGGCGGCGCGCGTCAGGTTGCCCTGGTGTTTCTCGAGCTTGGCCTCGAAACAGTCGAGGAGCGAGAAGGCGTCGGCCGTGCCGCCGGCAAAGCCGACCAGCACCTGGTTGTTGTAGATGCGGCGCACCTTGCGCGCGCCGCCCTTCATGACGATATTGCCGAGCGTGACCTGGCCATCGCCACCGAGCGCGACCTGGTCGCCGCGGCGCACGGAGACGATCGTCGTGCCGTGATATTGCTCCATCTGCGTTCCTTCAGAGAATCCAGGGAGGACGCGGGGGGCGGGGCACCCGCCGGCCCTGGCGACACGCGGCGCGGCCGCTGGGACGCACCTGGCATACACTACAGACCAGCGCATGTTAGGGCAGGCGCGGCGATATCAAGAGCGGAAATGCCCGAACCGGTGCGGCGCAAGGGCCACCTCGTTATACAGCCTGTGTTGAATTTCGAGTGGGTACTACATTGGCCGATGTGCACGGGAACGAAGCGGCGTCATGTATAGCCAACTGTTTGAATCGGCCTTAAGAGGCCAGTTCAAAAACCAATGAGGGGCTGTTTACTTTCTCGGCAAGCTGTCGACCTTGTGGACTTGCCCCTGCATGACCGGACACGCGGTCACGCTTCGGTTGATGAAGTTGCGCGCTGGCGGAATTCGCGTGGCGAGCAGTATTTCAAGACGCTGTGCGGATGCGACTCGTTGTAGTGGTCAAACGCGATGGCCAAGTTTTGCAGTGCGGTTCTGACGTCAGACTTGGGCATCCGCCAAACGTAGTCTCGCTTTATCGTTTTGACGAAACTTTCTGCCATCCCGTTGCTCTGCTGTCTTCTGACAGGGGGCGTAACCGGCATCAAACCGATTTTCCGCGAGAACGTCAGCGTTTCCTCGGCAATGTAGCAGGAACCGTTATCGCTGAGCCACTCGATTTCGCTGTCAGCCTTAAGCGCGCTATTGAAAACGGTTCTCCACCGCCTGAAGCATCACATCGCGCACCATGTCCCCGGTGTAACCACCCGTCGTCGCGCCCAGCTTATGGCTTCCCGGTCGCAGCAGTCCAGCGCAAAGATGACGCGCAACGGCGCGCCGTCATCGCAACCGAATTCGAAGCCGTCCGAACACCAGCGGGCATTGCTCCTGCCCACCGCGACCTTGCCGTCGTGTCGCCGCGAGGACGGGGTATGGCGAGGACGGCGTTCAAGGTAAGCCGCTGCGCGGCGACTAAAACCGTCGGTATGCAGAAGCGATCGCTCGCAGTGATGTAGGCGCGCGGAAAGCCGAAGATGCTAGAGTCGAATACATCGCTCGCATCGGGGAGGACCTC
>JAYFRX010000362.1:0-3137 GCA_040946945.1 Burkholderia sp.
CAACACTGATGCGCGTGTTCTGGATCAGATCGCGCATCGGAAGCCACAACTGTTCGTGCTCGGCAAAGCTGGCGCGCAGGGCCTCGTGCTCCTGTTTGCCGACGACCGTCAGCGGCAACTTGGCGCGCGACGCCCGGGTTTCTTGGTAGGCTTCATCTCGGCGGTTCTCCTGTTCTGGAGCTTGGTCTTGGAAACCCGATTCTCTCGGATTCCTGCGGGAACCGCCGCCTTCAACCTTCAACTATTTTTGGGACACTGCCTGGGAACGCCATTGGCATCTACGAGGATGGGGTGCTTGGAACCCGGTTGCGCGCGATCCGTGGGGTTCGGGCCAGTTTTTCGCCCGCCCCAACAGATCGTACCGACGAGGAATCGACGGCAGCCTATGAAAGATCGATCTGCCCGGCCTCGCGCAACGTGTCGAGCAGCAGTTCGTGCAGTCGATCCCATACTCCTGCTTTGAGCCAGTCGTTCAGTCGTCGCCAGCAGGGTCGCGCCGGAGCCAAAGCCGGGTTGGCAGATGGTTCCATCGCAGACCGGTTTTCAACACGAACAGGATGCCATTCAACGCCGCCCGATCGGATACGCGCGGGCGACCAGGATGCTCTTTGCGCCGGGGTTTGGGCGGCGGCAGTAACGGTTCGCTCAGTGTCCACAAGTCGTCATCAATGATTGGCGCTTCCATCCCTTGGGTTCCGTTGTTCAGACATCCAAGGCTAACAGCTTGCCGAGAAAGTAAACAGCCCCTCATTGGTTTTTGAACTGGTTTTTTACTGTCTTCGCATGGAATTCCGTTCGCGCAAGCCAGATATTTGCGCAGCCACCCCAGCTAGGTTCGCCTCCACAGCGCCATCGTCTCCCAGTCTTCCACTCCGCACCGGACGGCGCACAGCGCCGTCAGCATAATCTCGTCCAGCGGGTAACGGCACTGACGGCACCGCGGATCCCGCAACTCAACGAACGCATCCATGATCGAAGGCATCTCTCATTTCGCCAAAAATCGAGAGTAGACTCCAGCATGCGGATGTTTACAGCCACTCACTTCCGACCGCTCACCCTTGCCACACGGACCTCTTCATGCGAAAGCCCTGGATACGCCACGATACCAGTGGCGCGCTGCAGCAAATCCCTCTATAATCCTGTCCGCATCACGTATTGGCTGCTCATCCAGCCCCGTTTTGGCGCCTCGTACGTTTCGCTGCAATCCAGTTTAGAACCTGTCCCTTCCTGCCTCTCTGGGCCCTCGCGGTCATCAAAGTATCAGGCTGGCGGCGTGTTTGGCGAGTTCCGGATTTCCGCCGTGTGCCGCACCCGAAACAGCTTCTAGCGCACCCGTGAGTGAGTCTGCGTTCCTCGGACGCGGACGTCTGTCACGTTCCCAATTTGCTCGATGCATTGTCGACTTGGGCATGCACGATTGGCGCCGACGTTTCACCCACCGTGTTTCAAGGATTGATATGACTTCGAGCCAACCCCAAAGCCCGCTCAACACGATTGCCGACCAGGAACTCGGTCTGACCGACGCCGTTGCCGCGCCCACCGAGGCTGCGCAACCGGCCGACGGCGAACCGAGCTTCGCGTCGCTCGGGCTGTCGCAGGAGATCATCTCCGCCCTGCAGGCCGTCGGCTACGTGAAGCCGACCCCGGTTCAGCAGCGCGCGATCCCCGCCGGCATCGCGGGTCGCGACCTCCTGGTGTCGAGCCCGACCGGTTCCGGCAAGACGGCCGCCTTCATGCTGCCCGCGATCGAGGGATTCGCCCAGCTGCAGAAGACCCAGGCGCAACAACCGCGCGAGCCGCAATCGGCCGACCGCCGACAGCGCCGCCCGCAACCGGTAGCCCGCCCGAGCCTGCTGGTGCTGACCCCCACACGTGAACTGGCGATGCAGGTCACCACCGCCGCCTCAACCTACGGCAAGCATCTGCGCCGCCTGCGCACGGTCAGCATCCTAGGCGGCGTGGCCTATGGCCAGCAGCTGATGCTGCTGGCGAAGAACCCGGAAATCCTGGTCGCTACGCCGGGCCGACTGCTCGACCACCTCGAGCGCGGCCGCATCGACCTGTCCGAGCTCAAGATGCTGGTGCTCGACGAAGCTGACCGCATGCTCGACATGGGCTTCATCGATGACATCGAAACCATCGTCGCGGCCACCCCGGCCTCGCGCCAGACTATGCTGTTCTCTGCCACCCTGGACGGCAAAATCGGCTCACTGACCAGCCGCCTGCTGAAGCATCCGGAGCGCATCGAGATCGTCCAGAAGATGGAGGCGCGCACCAACATCGCCCAAACGGTCCACTACGTCGACGACCGCGACCACAAGGATCGCCTGCTCGACCACCTGCTGCGCGACGACGCATTGGACCAGGCGATCATCTTCACGGCCACCAAGATCGACGCCGACCAGCTGGCCGGCCGCCTGGCCGATGCCGGCTTCGAATCGGCCGCGCTGCACGGTGACCTGCCGCAAGGCACCCGCAACCGCACCATCCGTGCGCTGCGTGAGCGCCGCGTGCGCGTGTTGGTGGCCACCGACGTGGCCGCGCGCGGCATCGACATCCCCGGCATCACGCACGTCTTCAACTACGACCTCCCGAAGTTCGCCGAGGACTACGTGCACCGCATCGGCCGTACCGGCCGCGCGGGTCGCGCGGGCATCGCGGTGAGCCTGGTGCACCATGCTGAACAGGGCGCCCTGAAGCGCATCGAGCGCTTCGTGCGCTCGCCGCTGCCGGTCAACGTGATCGAAGGATTCGAGCCGCGCAACGGCCCAAGCCGCGGCCGTCCGGGCGGCGGCAACGGCGGTCGCCGCTTCGGCAGCAAGCCGGGCGGCCGCAGCTACGGCGGCGGCTGGAGCGGCAAGTCCTCGAGCGGTAGCGACAACCGCCGCCGAGCCGCGCCGCGCGGTGGCCCGCGCCGCGGCTCGGCAGCCTGAACGCAGATTCGCTGGCCGTGAGGCCCAGGTGCCTCACGCGCCCCTGGCAAGACAAAACCGGTGGCTTCGGCACCGGTTTTTTTCGTGGTGCGCCCAGCATGGGCGCAATCTTGGAGGTGTAAGTCCTCCCGTGAGTTGACCACAGCGAACGAAGCGAAGCGCAACTGCGTGAGGGTGACCGAGCGTGGGGAGGAAGCGTGGAGC
>JAYFRX010000363.1:0-3127 GCA_040946945.1 Burkholderia sp.
GCGGCGCGCGCGGCCGACCCCTTCAGAGACCCAAGGTCATCTATGCCGATCGTGGTTACGATTCCGATCCGCATCGTCAACGATTGCGCGAACGCGGCATCAAACCGGTGATCGCAAGGCGCCGCAGTGAACATGGCAGTGGTCTGGGCAAATTCCGTTGGTTCGTTGAACGGACTCACTCGTGGCTCCACAACTTCCGTAGTCTTGGCATACGCTTCGATCGTCGCGCTGACATTCACGAAGCATTCTTCAAATTCGGCTGCGCCCTCGTCTGCTGCAACATCTTCAGGTGTACCGAGCAGTCTTTTTGAACTGGCTTCTCAGAAGCTGTTCGAGCTTGTCGACACCGCGGATGCGGCGTCACGATTTTTCGGCGGACTTGATGAGCTTGAACGCCATGCCGAGGAACGTCGCGCGCGACAAGCCGTTGCGAGTGCGCGTAGTGCGATGACGCACCATTGGGAACGTCGACTCGATCGGGTTGGTTGTTCTGACGCGCTGCCAGCGTTCTGCAGAAAAGTCGTAGAATGCCAGCAGTTCGTCACGGTCCTTCGTGAGCTTCTCGACAGTTTTCAGATGTTTGGCCGAAGCCGTCGCGACCAACTGATCTAAAGCGACAACGATCTCAGCACGCGTTGCGGCGTGCCAGATTGCTGAGCGCGCTGCCTTCGCCCGAGCGTGCTGGGATTTTGGTGTACCGGATCGGGTTGTTTAGACACGATTTTTCGATCAGGCGGCAAGTGGCAAGAGCTGTGCCTGACGGGCTTCGAGGGGTGTCTTGAAGCCCAGTTTTTCGAGACGCCATTCGCAATTGTATCGGTCCTTGAACGCGACGGCGGCGGCACGAACTTCTTCAACGTGGTTGAACAGCCGTCCGTGGATGGCTTGCTCCTTCATGGTCCGATTGAAACGCTCGGCGACGCCGTTGGTCTGCCGCTCAGCGACGAAGGCGTAGCTCGGCGTAATCCCCCAGAACTTGAGCTGGGCGCAGAAATCGTCCGACCTGTACTGCGAGCCGTGATCCATTCGCAGGGACAGTCCGCGGCCGGCATCAGCTTCGACCGATCCGAACTGCTCGCGCCCCCCTTGGCTGATTGGCTCCAGTGCGGCAAAGCGGTCGTCCACTTTGGTGACGTGGATGCCAACACACGCCGCGTCGCAATGATCAGCCGCAGCGAAGATCCAGACCAGGCCCTTATCGACGGTTTGAACCTTGGCGCCATCGGCGCCCCACATCTCGTTAGGTCGATCAGTCGCAATTCGACCGTTATGAGTGTTGGGCGGTTTCTGCGGTTGCCGGTGGGGCGAAAGCAAGCCGTGTTCGCGCGTCAGCGGCAAGACACGGGCGCGGGACACGTGGATGTCGTCCTGAATGCGCAAGCGTGCCCAGACCTTGCGCGCCCCTTCGCCGACGAACGGCGTGCGGGTCAGATCGGCGCGAATAGCTGCGAGCCGCTCGTGATCGGGCACCTTGGGCTTTGGGCCACGCCGGACAGGGGGCAAAGTGGGGTGACCTTGTTGAGCGCCCTGGCGCGCTCGGCATAGATCGTGGAGCGCGGAAAGTCGATGGACTTGCCCCTGCATGACCGGACACGCGGTCACGCTTCGGTTGGTGAAGTTGCGCGCGGGCGGAATTCGCGTGGCGAGCAGTATTTCAAGGCGCTGTGCGGATGCGACTCGTTGTAGTGGTCAAACGCGATGGCCAAGTTTTGCAGTGCGGTTCTGACGTCAGGCTTGGGCATCCGCCAAACGTAGTCTCGCTTTATCGTTTTGACGAAACTTTCTGCCATCCCGTTGCTCTGCAGGACTGCTGACAGGGGTCGTGACCAGCATCAAACCGATTTTCCGCGAGAACGTCAGCGTTTCCTCGGCAATGTAGCAGGAACCGTTATCGCTGAGCCACTCGATTTCGCTGTCAGCCTTAAGAAACCTTAACAAAATGAACGAAGGGGCTGTTAGCTCTCGATGAATGCTGTTAACCTTTTCATTGTTTCGACGACGAAAAGGACATGGCCAAGCCGATATTCGACGACGAACTATGGGCACTCATCGAACCGTTGCTGCCCCTTCCCAAACGACGGCGAACCCGTTATCCGGGGCGCAAGCCGCTCGACAATCGTGCGGTGCTCACCGGCATTCTCTTCATCTTGCAGACAGGCCTGCGTTGGGACCTGCTACCTCGCGAGATGGGTTGCGGCAGCGGCATGAGTTGCTGGCGTCGCCTACGTGACTGGCAAGCCGCTGGCGTCTGGGAGCAACTGCACGAGGTGCTGCTTGCGCGATTGCGCGCAGCCGACCAAATCGACTGGTCTCGCGTCATCGTCGATTCCTCTTCAATCCGCGCTGTGGGCTCAGGTCAAAAACAGGACCGAATCCCACAGACCGCGCGCGACCCGGTTCAAAGCACCATCTCATCACCGAAGCGCAGGGCATCCCGCTCGCGGTGATTCTCACCGGCGCCAACCGCAACGACGTCACTCAACTTCAAGCGCTGGTCGAGGCAATTCCACCCATCCGCGGCAAGCGTGGCAAACCACGATCAAAGCCTCGGGTCGTTCAGGGCGACAGAGGCTACGACCACGACAAATATCGGCGTCCACTGCATGCCGTCGGCGTTGCAACCAAAATCGCTAGACGTGGTCAGCCTCATGGTAGTGGGCTGGGCAAAACACGCTGGGTTGTGGAGCGAACCATCTCGTGGCTTCACAACTTCCGCTGACTGCGCATCCGCTTTGAACAGCTCGCGTCCATACACGAGGCTTTTCTCAGAATCGCCTGCTGCATCATATGCTGGCGACACCTGAAAAAGTCATTCTGTTAACACCTCTAAGCCCGCCATTGAAACGGTTCTCCACCGCCTGAAGCATCACATCGCACACCATGTCCCCGGTGTAACCACCCGTCGTCGCCGCCCAGCTTATGGCTTCCCGGTCGCAGCAGTCCAGCGCAAAGATGACGCGCAACGGCGCGCCGTCATCGCACGGAATTCGAAGCCGTCCAAACACCAGCGGGCATTGCTCCTGCCCACCGCGACCTTGCCATCGTGTCGCCGCGAGGACGGGTGGGCCGGCCCCCGCGAAAACCGGACACTGGGTAACGCTTAAACTTTGAGGTAGTCTTCCGCCTA
>JAYFRX010000364.1:0-3127 GCA_040946945.1 Burkholderia sp.
TGGGCCTGGCCCACGGCGACGGTCGCTTCGCCAAACTGATGGCCGGTTACGCCAAAACTGACTTGCTGATCCTCGACGACTGGGGCCTGGCGCCGTTTACCGCGTCGCAACGGCGCGACATGCTGGAATGGCTCGACAACTGCTATGGGAATCGCTCGACACTGGTGACCAGCCAGATGCCGGTGGACAAATGGCATGCGCTGATCGGCGATCCGACCTTAGGCGATGCGATCCTTGACCGGCTGGCGCACAACGCTTACTGCATCGAACTCAAAGGCGAATCAATGCCCAGTCGCTCGACGAAATTGACGGCGATGGGAACTTCAGACTAACAATGCAAACCTGCGTCGCTGCGCCCCGACTGCCTGTCCAAGTGAGCGTGGAACGAGTGTCCAAATAATCGTGGAATGGGTGTCCAAGTGTCGTGGAATCCGCAGTTAACAGCTTGCCGAGAAAGTAAACAGCCCCTCATTGGTTTTTGAACTGACCTCTTAGCAAAAATCCTGGCTCAAAATGCCTCATGAGGAAATATGGGGATCGACCGAATTTCGTCAGCCCATGGAAAAAGCGCTCCCTCGGGAGCGCTTTTTGGTGCCGCCGAACGAAACGCCGCTCAGAGGATGTCGGACGCGTAGTCGGCAAGACGCGAGCGTTCGCCGCGCGCGAGCGTGACGTGGCCGCTGTGGCCCCAGCCCTTAAAGCGGTCGACCACGTAGGTCAGGCCCGAGCTGCCCTCGGTCAGGTAGGGCGTGTCGATCTGCGCGATATTGCCGAGGCAGACGATCTTGGTGCCGGGGCCCGCGCGCGTGACCAGCGTCTTCATCTGCTTGGGCGTGAGGTTCTGCGCCTCGTCGATGATCAGGTACTTGTCGACGAAGGTGCGCCCGCGCATGAAGTTCATGCTCTTGACCTTCAGGCGCGAGCGGATCAGCTCTTGGGTGGCCGCGCGGCCCCATTCGCCGGCTGCGTCGTCGGTCTTCTGCAGCACTTCCAGGTTGTCGTCGAAGGCGCCCATCCAGGGCTGCATCTTCTCTTCCTCGGTACCGGGCAGGAAGCCGATGTCCTCGCCGACCGGCACCGTCGCGCGCGTCACGATGATCTCGTTGTAGCGCTTGTCGTCGAGCACCTGGGCCAAACCCGCGACCAGCGCGACCAGGGTCTTGCCGGTACCGGCCTGGCCGAGCAACGTGACGAAGTCGATCTCGGGGTTCATCAGCAGGTTTAGCGCGAAGTTTTGCTCGCGGTTGCGCGCCATGATGCCCCACACGTTGTTCTTGTGGTGGTTGTAGTCGCGCAGCGTCTGCAGCAGCGCGGTCTTGCCGTTCAGCTCGCGCACGATCGCGTGGAAGGTCGGCTCGCCGTTCTGCGGCTCGAGGAACACGAACTCGTTGACCAGCATCGAGGCGACCATCGGGCCTGTCACGCGGTAGTAGGTGGTGCCCGTCTTGGTGTCCTGCCAGCTCTCCATGCCCTTGGCATGCTTGGTCCAGAAGTCCTGCGGCAGCTCGCGCACGCCCGAGTACAGCAGGTCGGTGTCCTCGAGCACCTGGTCGTTGAAGTAGTCCTCGGCGGGCAGGCCCAGCGCGTGGGCCTTGATCCGCATGTTGATGTCCTTCGACACCAGCACCACCAGGCGGTCGCTGCGCTCGCGCTGCAGCGCGCGCACCACGCCGAGGATCTGGTTGTCGGCCTTTCCCTGCGGTAGCCCCTCGACCGGCTCGATATCGTTCAGCGTGGTCTGGAAGTACAGACGGCCGACCGCTTCGCGGCTGCCCAGGCGCGACAGCGGGATGCCGGCCGTGATCGGGCCGCCGTCGGCCACCAGCGCATCGAGCGTGCGACTGACCTGGCGCGCATTACGCGCCACTTCGGACATGCCCTTCTTGTGGTTGTCGAGTTCCTCCAACGTCATCATCGGCAGATAGACGTCGTGCTCCTCGAAGCGGAACAGGCTGCTCGGGTCGTGCATCAGCACGTTGGTGTCGAGCACGAACAGCTTCTGCTGCTCGACGGCGGCCGCCTTGCGTCCGCGTATGCCCTTGCCGGCCTCGCGCGCCGGAGCGGCGTTGGCCGCAGGCGCTGCGGCCGGGGTTGCCACCGGTATGAGCAGGGCCGCTGTCTGCTTGGACTTTCGGCTGCGTGCCGGCGCGCTGGCGGGCGCGGCGCTGTCGACTGTGTGCAGCGCGGCAGGCGTGTTGGCGGCGGCAGCCATCGGTTCGGCGACGCTGGTGCTGGCGTAGTCGGCCGCGGCGGCGCTGGCCATGTCCCCTTCGGCGGCGCGTTTCGCGGTCTTGCCCGGACGCGCTTTCACCTTGTATTCGTCGGGCGACAGCAGACCGCCGAGCTTGCTAGGGGGAGTAGGCAAAGGCATGGTGTCCCTCGAGAGGAATCGTGTCGCTTAGGGTGCGCCGCGGTTCGCATCCTGTCACGCGAGGCGTGCAGTTTGCGTGCGGTGGCGCACAGGAGTATCAAATCGCCGGTTCGCCGAGTTTTCGGTCAGGTCCTTGGCGGGAAGAGACGCGGCGGGCGCAACGTGCCGCAAAAGAGCATATCGAGTAGGGGACGAGGTTACCCCCCGTCGCCCTCTCACACCACCGTACGTGCGGTTCCGCATACGGCCGTTTATGGACAACGCTGGAGGCGCTGCTGAGTATCCAGCACCGAAACCAGCCCCAAGACGTCGAAGAAGCGTTTAGGGAAGGCCGTGTTCATGTGGCTGGCCCCAGCGTTCCACCATGGACCTTGTCCATTGTGGGCCGCACGCCACGCACGGTTTTCCACTAACCCTTGTCGACGCAGCATGACGGTGCGGGTCTGGCGGGTCTTTGCGTGCCGCCATAGCAGGCAGCGTAGACGACGCCGTAGCCACCCGTCCAGTTCTTCCAACACACCCTTCCCCTGCGTGTGCCGGAAGTAGTTGGTCCATCCGCGAAGCACCGGATTGAGCACCTCGATCGTATGGCTCAAGCTCCTTCCTCGCCCCTTACGCATCAGTTCCTGCACACGCGCCGTCAGCCGTTTAATGCTTTCCGGCGCAATGCGAAGCCGCGCCTGACGGTGCATTGTCAGGCTGTAGCCGAGGAACTTGCGCGTCCAGGGCCGAGCACACGCGCTCTTCGCCTCGTTA
>JAYFRX010000365.1:0-3114 GCA_040946945.1 Burkholderia sp.
TTGCACTCGACGTTGGGCTACGTCAGCCCGATGCAATTCGAGCGGGACTGGTACGCCGCCCAGAACCAACGGGTGGCATAATCTCCGCTCAGTTAATGGATCCGAAATTCGCGGGCAACGTCACAATTCGTCTCTCACTACAACGAAAGCGGCAAGCCGTTCATCTGGATTGCAACCGCCGATTTCATCCTCGAGAAGCTACACAGACTTTGTTCTCGAATCAGCGGAACGGAACACTAGCCCCGAGGGGCCTTTCGAGAGGAAATGATGTGGTCGAACCGGCCCTTAGAACGACGCGACCATCGAACCCTTGAACTGCTTGTTGATATAGTCTTTCACTTCCAGCGACTGGTAGGCGGCCACCAGCTTCTTCACCCAGGGCTGGTTCTTGTCCTGGGCACGCACGGCGATCAGGTTTGCGTAGGGGCTGGTTAGCGATTCCAGCGCGATCGCATCCTTGGTCGGTTGCAGGTTCGCGGCTATCGCGTAGTTAGTGTTGATCACGGCCGCGTCGACGTCGCCGAGCACGCGCGGCAGTTGCGTCGCATCCAGCTCGGTCAGCTTCAGCTTCTTCGGGTTGCTCGCCACGTCGAGCACGGTCGCGTTGTTGCCGCCCGTGCCGTCACCGACTTTCAGCTTGATCACGCCCTGCGCCTGCAGCAGCAGCAGCGCGCGGTTCTCGTTTGACGGATCATTCGGTACCGCGAACTTCGCGCCTTCCGGCAGGTCCTTCAGCGACTTGAACTTCTTCGAATAGACGCCGATCGGCGAGATGTAGGTCAGGCCCGCGCTGACGAGCTTGTAGCGACGCTGCTTGACCTGGCTGTCGAGGTAGGGCTGGTGCTGGAAGCTGTTCGCGTCGAGATCGCCCGCGTCGAGCGCTGCGTTCGGCTGCACGTAGTCGTTGAACTCGATGACCTTCACGTTCAGGCCTTGCTTCTCCTTGGCGACCTTCTGGACCACCTGCCAGACCTGCGCGTCCGGGCCCGCGACCGTGCCGACCTTGATCACCTTGTCCTGCGCCTGCGCGCCGAAGGAAAGACCGAGAGCCGCGCTGGCCGCGACGGCGGATACCATCTTGAAGAGATTGCGACGCTTCATCTGTTGTTCTCGCTTGCTGTAGTGCTGTTGCCGTACCGATTGGACCGAAGGAGCGGTGCGGCTCGTGCTGCCCGCCCCCAAAGACTGCGCATGGTGTCATAGGATAGAGTCCAAGTGAAATACATCCCGCTCATATGGGTATGCACCGCTGTACCGGATCGGGTTGTTTAGACACGATTTTTCGATCAGGCGGCAAGCAGCAAGAGCGGTGCCTGACGGGCTCCGAGGGGTGTCTTGAAGACCAGTTTTTCAAGACGCCATTCGCGATTGTATCGGCCCTTGAACGCGACGGTGGCAGCACGAACTTCTTCAACGTTGTTGAACAGCCGTCCGTGGATGGCTTGCTCCTTCATGATTCGATTGCCTGATTAGTTACTTGAGTTACGTGACTCCGAAACCATCAACACACGGCGAGGATGAGGTTTTGCCGTAACGGCGGCCCGAAGCAGGCGCGGTACCATCGCGGGCAAATCGAAACGGCGGTTGAAACGGTAGGCGAATTCAGCGAGATAGCGATGGGCATATTTGGCGTGATCGATAGCGTGGTACGTGCCCTTGAGGGCCGTTTCAGGTTGCCGAGCATCGTGTTGACCCAGCGAAACTCCGGGCGCTGCGCGGCCTGACGGCCACCGCCCGTAACATGGCGCTCATGACTGGCAGCCTTTTGCGTCACGCCGTCGAAACACCACAGGCCATCGGAAACAACGCACGCGGTGGGCATCAGGCTGCTGGCCGCCCAGACCTCAAGGGCCGCTTTGGTAAAGCCCGGCACGGGCGAGAGCTGCATGAACAGAGGACGGCCATCGTCAGAGGTCTGCATGGCCGCTACAAACGGCGTCTTCCCGGGCGCGCCACGCCCAAGCCTTACCGCCGGAGCGTTACCCGCCCAGATACGCGTCGTCGACCTCGACCCGTTCGTCGGGCGGCGTCCCATTCGTAGCTGAAGGTTGGGGCGGCAGGGTTTGGCAGGTTAGGCGGACTTCAAGCCATGGTCAACGCGTTTATCGGTCGGACGATGCAAGGCAACGGCGAGCACCCAGAGGTCGTCGGCACCGCCGAGCTTACGGAATCGCTTCTCAGCTTCCAGGAAGCCAGCGGCCGCCCATCGCATCGCCATGTCGACATCACGATAGCGGTCGACCCGGCCGCTGACGCGGCGCACCGCGCCGTTCGGATTCTCGATCAGGTTCATCGTCGCCAGGCTGCGGATCAGCCGCGGCGTCAGGTCCAGGCGGTTGACCGTGAACGTTTCCTCAAGCCCCTCAAGCAGCGAGGCCGCCCCGTCCGGATGGTCGGTCTTCAACCATGCCGCCTGGGCCTTCAGCCGAGCGAGGCCGTCGTCGGCCGGCAGCTTGTACGCGGCACGCATGACCGAGGCGACCTGCTGTCGGGTCTGCTTCGCCAGCCGTTCGGTCACGTTGCGAATCTTGTGGGTCCGGCACCGCTGGACGTGGGCAAGTTCGCCGAACACTGCCTCGATCGCCGAGCGCAGCGCCTTGGACCCATCAATCACGAACAAATAGTCCCGGTCGGTCGCCAGTTCCCGTTCGATCAGGCTATTCAGCAGATCCTTAACGACTTGGGCGTTCTCGCTCGAACCGCTCACTAGCCCCATCAAATGCTTCTGGGCGTCGATCTCGACGCCAATCGCGGTGAGGATGTGGCACCCATCGACGATGATACCGTCCAGGTAGATGGCTAGGATGTCGTGATCCTCGAAGCGACGTTCCATCAGCCCGTCAAGCTTCTTCTTGCTCGCCTTCACGAACTGGCGCGAGACGCTGCTCTTCGAGATGCCGACGGTGTGGGCCATTTCAGGCAACACCTCGTCATACTTTCAGGTCGACACGCCGCTGACCATGATGTCGTACATGCGCTGCGTGAGCCGTTCACGCATAGGAATTTCAAAACGCCAGAGGAGGCGGGCGATCTGCGCAGAAGTTCGCTGGACGGGTAGTGGTGCCGTCGGTGGGCAAGGTTTCCGGCAACGTCACGCGATTTTCGCTGCGAACC
>JAYFRX010000366.1:0-3102 GCA_040946945.1 Burkholderia sp.
CTGGCGCGCAGGGCCTCGTGCTCCTGTTTGCTGACGACCGTCAGCGGCAACTTGGCGCGACGCCCGGGTTTCTTGGTAGGCTTCATCTCGGCGGTTCTCCTGTTCTGGAGCTTGGTCTTGGAAACCCGATTCTCTCGGATTCCTGCGGGAACCGCCGCCTTCAACCTTCAACTATTTTTCTGATTAGTTACTTGACTCCGAAGCAGGCATGAAATCAGGTATCGTTCGCCAGATGCTTACGGAGCGTGCGCCATGCCCATGAACAGAATCCAGTTTTAGGCCGGTCTGTCGATGAAAGAATTTCAGGAGCAGTACGGCAACGAAGCGCAATGCGAAGCCGCGCTAGTCGGGTCTCGCTGGCCCGATGGCTGGGTGTGCCCTCGATGCAAGGGCACGCGCTGCGCCAGCGCCTACAACGGCCGGCGACTGTGGGAATGCCCGAGCCAGTCCTGCCGGTACCAATGCTCGTCGATCGTCAGAACGATATTCGAGAAGACGAAATTGCCGCTGACGACCTGGTTTCTGGCGATCTACCTGGTGACGCAGAGCAAGAACGCCATCAGCGGACTGGAGCTCAAACGCCAGCTGGGCGTGGGCTACAAGACGGTCTGGCTCATCAAGCACAAGTTGCTGGAGACCATGTGGCTGCGCGAAGAGCGACGCCGGATCGACGAACGGGCGAGGTCGACGACGCGCATCTGGGCGGGGAACGCTCCGGCGGTAATGGCGTAGCGCGCCCGCGGCAAGACGCCGTTTGTAGCGGCCGTGCAGACCTCTGACGATGGCCGTCCTCTGTTCATGCGACTCTCGCCCGTGCCGGGGCCTTTACCAAAACGGCCCTTGAGGTCTGGGCGGCCAGCAGCCTGATGCCCACCGCGTGCGTCGTTTCCGATGGCCTGTGGTGTTTCGACGGCGTGACGCAAAAGGCTGCCAGTCATGAGCGCGATGTCACGGGCGGTGGCCGTCAGGCCGTGCAGCGCCCCGAGTTCCGCTGGGTCAACACGATGCTCGGCAACCTGAAAACAGCCCTCAAGGGCACGTACCACGCTATCGATCACGCCAAATATGCCCATCGCTATCTCGCTGAATTCGCCTACCGTTTCAACCGCCGTTTCGATTTGCCCGCGATGGCGCCGCGCCTGCTTCGGGCCGCCGTTACGACAAAACCTCATCCGCGCCGTGTGTTGATCGTCTCGGAGTCAAGTAACTAATCAGGTAAGACTTTGATCTGGCCCGCCCTACACGATTCGAACGTGTGACCTACGGCTTAGAAGGCCGTTGCTCTATCCGTCTGAGCTAAGGGCGGGTCGTGAGACAGGCAGCGCCGATGCACTGCCCAGAGACATGCAAACAGCCCCCAATCAAACCATCCGATCGGGCCATTCTAGCCGAAGCACGAAACCCGCTTTGCGAGGAAAATCCTAACCTGCAATCGTACCCGATCACTATCAGGCAGCCAGCATAAAACGGGGGCAGCAATAGAGCTTCCGCATAAAGGCCCTTGTTAAGCAAGGCGGAGAATGGACTTACGCACATCGATGTCCCGCGCGGCGAGGTTACGGATGTTCTTCAGGCTGACTCTCTTCGGTCGCCGCTGTTGCTCCATGCGCGCCAGACTCAGCGTGATCTTGCGCACGCACGCGAGATTTTAGGCTGCGGCTTTGTTGCGCGTCTGCTGGGCATCTTCGCCCCACGATGTCATGCGTGGCGTGCCCAAGTACGGACGCCTCAGCCCGCCAGCCTGAACCGAAGCAAACCATTCACGAATGGCTGTCTGCCAGAGTGGGCTGGTTGTCCTTGACCACCAGAACATGGTCCGCGCCGGCCGCCACGATCATCTGGGCGATCCCGCGCTGCGCGCCCATCGCGTCTATCGTCACGATCGCCCCCGACAAGGAATCGCAGTGATCTCGTTGCTCTTCTCGTCCAGAGCTATTGTCAAATCTGGTGTACGAGCGATCGGCGACATGATCAGGCGGGCCAGCGGTTGCTGAGTAAGCGACTCGGCCCGACCGTTTCCCCGTTCGCGCGCGCGTCTAGCATGATGGTGATGGCGTGTCGGAGTCGGTGTAGATCAAGGGAGATTGTGTCCACGATCCATCCAAATCTATCCAGATCTATCCGGTTGAGAGTGTGGGCGGAGTGAGGGGTTTCAGTTTGTCAGCCACATTCCAAGGCAGCAATTCGTCGATGCGAGAGATCTTGTGATCAGCGATTGTGGGTCCGGACGTATTCCAGGTAGGCACGCGGGTTGATCCCGTTGAGCTTGCACGTCCCGATCAAGCTATCCATCGCGGCGGCCCGCTCGCCCCCACTGTCGGAGCCGACTAACAGATAATTCTCGCGTCCGAGCGCAACACAGCGCAAGGCATTTTCGGGAAGCACGTTGCTTATCTCGGCCCAATCGTCCTCACAGGAGAACGTGAGGGCTGACCAGTGGTTCAACGAGTAGTTGATCGCCTTGGCGAGCGCGGACTTCGTCGACAGCGTCGTGAGTTTTGCCCTGATCGTCGTTTCGAACTTCACGAGCAACGGCTTGCTCTTCTCCTGCCTCACGCGCAGAGGCTCGTCTGGTGCCCTGCCACAGATGTCGGCTTTCCATGCTGTAGAGCGCGCCAGATCATCTGGAGCAGCTGCTGGGTATCCGCAGTCGGCTTGCAGGCGTGTACATCGTAGATGTACCTCCTCGCGTGATCCCAGCATGCCGCTTCGTGGATCTCGCCGCTCGCGTACAGTTGATCGAACCCCGAGTAAGCATCGGCCTACACGATGCCGTGGAATACGGCGAGCCGGGTTTGAGGGTGGACGCCTTTGCGATCCGAGGAGAAGTCGAACCATACCGCAGCAGGGTCAGCCGAACCCGAGCGACGATCGTCGCGCACGTAGACCCAGAAGCGGCCGGTCACCGTCTTACCGTTGCCTGGCGCGAGCACCGCGACCGGTGGGCCGGCCCCCGCGAAAACCGGACACGGGGTGGTAACGCTTAAACTTTGAGGTAGTCTTCCGCCTATGTTTAAGCCTACAACTAACAACATGGAACCCGTTGAGGTTCTGACCCAGCCGGAGCAGCGCCGACGCCGCTCGGTCTAAGAAAAACTGGCG
>JAYFRX010000367.1:0-3099 GCA_040946945.1 Burkholderia sp.
TCGTTGAACGGACTCACTCGTGGCTCCACAACTTCCGTCGTCTTCGCATACGCTTCGATCGTCGAGCTGACATTCACGAAGCATTCTTCAAATTCGGCTGCGCCCTCGTCTGCTGGAACATCTTCAGACGTACCGAGCAGTCTTTTTGAACTGGCCTCTTAGCATCTGGCGAACGATACTTGGTTGCATGTCTGCTTCGGAGTCAAGTAACTAATCAGGACTATTTTTGGGACACCGCCGGACATCGATGTGCGTGAGTCCATTCTCCGCCTTGCCTGACAAGGGCCTTCATGCGGAAGCTCTACCTGCCGACGGCACTGAGCACAGTGCTTCACCAAGACCTGCTAAAATTACAAGACCTGCTAAAATTACAAGTTTACGTTGATCTACCACTGACACTGACCACTGATCTACCACTTAACAGGCCACGCTGTGCTTTCTACCGCCAATATCACGATGCAATTCGGGCCCAAGCCCCTGTTCGAGAACATCTCGGTCAAGTTCGGGGATGGCAACCGCTACGGGCTGATCGGCGCGAACGGCTGCGGTAAGTCGACCTTCATAAAGATCCTCGGCGGCGACCTCGAGCCCAGCGGCGGCAATGTCGCGCTCGAGCCGAACATCCGCCTGGGCAAGCTGCGCCAGGATCAGTTCGCCTACGAGGACGTGCGCGTGCTCGACGTAGTGATGCAAGGCCACACGGAAATGTGGGCCGCCATGACCGAGCGTGACGCGATCTACGCGAACCCGGAAGCCATCGACGACGACTACATGCACGCGGCCGAGCTGGAGGCGAAGTTCGCCGAGTTCGGTGGCTACGACGCCGAGGCGCGCGCGGGTGCGCTGCTGCTGGGCATCGGCATCGACGAGAAGCTTCACAACGGCACCATGAGCGAAGTGGCCCCCGGCTGGAAGCTGCGCGTGCTGTTGGCGCAGGCGCTGTTCTCCAAGCCCGACGTGCTGCTACTCGACGAGCCGACCAACAACCTCGACATCAACTCGATCTATTGGCTGGAAGACACGCTCAACCAGTACAACTCGACGATGATCATCATTTCGCACGATCGTCACTTCCTGAACTCGGTCTGCACCCACATGGCCGACATGGACTTCGGCACGCTGAAGGTCTGGCCGGGCAACTACGACGACTACATGCTCGCCTCGGCGCAGGCGCGCGAGCGCCAGATCAACGCGAACGCGCGCGCCAAGGAGCGTGTGGCCGAACTGCAGGACTTCGTGCGCCGCTTCTCGGCGAACAAGTCCAAGGCGCGCCAGGCCACCAGCCGCGCCAAACAGATCGACAAGATCAAGATCGAGGAATTCAAGCCCTCGTCGCGACAGAACCCGTTCATCCGATTCGAGTTCGAGAAGAAGCTGCACAACATCGCGGTGGTGGCAGAAGACGCGACCAAGAAGTACAAGCGCACCATCTTCAGCAACTTCAACCTGTTGGTGCAGCCGGGCGAGCGCATCGCCATCATCGGCGAGAACGGCGCGGGCAAGACCACGCTACTGCGCGCGCTGCTCGGCAATCTCGAGCTCGACCATGGCAGCGTCAAGTGGGCTGAGAACGCGAACGTCGGCTATATGCCGCAGGACACCTACGAGGAGTTCCCGGACGACGTCACGCTGATAGACTGGATCGACAACTACCGCAAGGAAGGCGACGACGAGACCATGGTGCGCGGCACGCTGGGCCGCCTGCTGTTCTCGGCCGACGACATCAAGAAGTCGGTGAAGGTGCTATCGGGCGGCGAGAAGGGCCGCATAATCTGGGGCAAGCTGATGCTGGGCCGCCACAACGTGCTGCTGATGGACGAGCCGACCAACCACATGGACATGGAGTCGATCGAGTCGCTGCAGATCGCGCTCGAGCAGTTCGAGGGCACGCTGATCTTCGTCTCGCACGACCGCGAATTCGTCAGCGGCCTGGCCAACCGCATCATCGAGGTGCGCACCAACGGCACGCTGAACAACTTCGGCGGCAACTACGAGGACTTTCTGGCGACGCAGGAAAAGGCTTGATCGGGCGATCTGGGCTTGCCGGCTCCGATCTTTCATGCGGAACGCGGCGATCATCGATCGCCGCGTTTGCTTTTTGTGCGCCCGGCAGGGCGCACTCACTCGGAGGTGAAAGTCCTCTACACACCCGGCAAGCCGAAGTGTTAGCCAGAGGCAAGGGTTTCGTGGGTGACTACGAGTCTGAAGGAAGCCCGAGACAAAGCGCTGGCCTGACGAACAGGAAGCGGATACGAGGCGACGCGTTGGGATGAGGCAGCGAAAAAAGCCGAAGTCCAATGCTTGCACAGAGCGCGGTGGACATACCCAAGCCTGCGGGCGGGGTAAGGACTCTGGGCATCCCGACGGTATTGGATCGGCTGATTCAGCAGGCGCTGCACCAGGTACTCCAACCGATCTTCGAACCCGGATTCTCGGAGTCGAGCTTCGGCTTTAGGCCGCAGCGCAGCGCCCAGCAGGCGGTATTGATGGCAGAGCGGTACGTGCAAGAAGGCCGTCGCTGGGTGGTGGACATCGACTTGGCGAAGTTCTTCGATAGGGTCAACCACGACATCTTGATGGCTCGGGTGGCCCAGCGGGTGAAGGACGAACGGGTGCTCAAGCGGATCCGGCGCTACTTGGAGGCGGGGCTGATGCGTGACGGGATGGCGCCAGCGCGCCGAGAGGGGACGCCGCCAGGCGGGCCACTGTCGCCGCTGCTGTCGAATATTCTGCTCACGGATTGGGATCGCGAACTGGAGCGGCGAGGTCACGCGTTCTGCCGCTACGCGGACGATTGCAACATCTACGTCCGAAGCAAGGTGGCGGGCGAGCGATTGTTGGTGGAGATGACGACGTTCCTTGCGGAACGGCTGAAACTGCAGATTAACGAGGCGAAGAGCGCGTGTGCTCGGCCCTGGACGCGCAAGTTCCTCGGCTACAGCCTGACAATGCACCGTCAGGCGCGGCTTCGCATTGTGACGTTGCCCGCGAATTTCGGATCCATTAACTGAGCGGAGATTATGCCACCCGTTGGTTCTGGGCGGCGTACCAGTCCCGCTCGAATTGCATCGGGCTGACGTAGCCCAACGTCGAGTGCAA
>JAYFRX010000368.1:0-3079 GCA_040946945.1 Burkholderia sp.
ACCGTCAGGCGCGACTCTCATCGTGGCGCGGGGAGCCAATCCCCACAATGACGCCGGATAGATTTAGGCAAGCCAACCACATCATCAAAGATCAGTGTTGCAAAAACGGGGGTGACCATAGATTTTTGTCGAGCAGAATTACCACCGGATTCTGGTCCGCGCGCGCCGCCCACTTGCCTTCGCGGCGCAGGAAGTTGAGCGCCTCCTCGCCGTCACGCACCGACACCACCGGATTCGCCAGACGGGTCTTCTCGAGCGCGATCAGCGTCAGTTCGATGTCGTCAGGATTTTCTTCTGCCCGAAGGATCGATCCTAACACACTCGCTCCATTGCTTGAATTGTTGGTTCTTTCGTAGCCGCCGAGTGTCGCACAAACGCGGCACCGCGCGCGGCGCATTCGACCGCCGTCGCGTGCCCGCCCGTCGGCTCACCGGGTCTGCTTGGGCACCGAGTGCGAACCGCGCCCCGGCACCAGCGCCTCCAGCCGGGCCGCCCCGCTGTTCAAGGTTTCCTCGAGTTCCACCGCCGCGCCGGCGAACACGCGCGGAAGCGTAAAACGAGATCGTCGCGCTGCGATCGAGTTCGCCTTCGGCCCAGACTTTCCCGCCGTGCCGCTCGACGAGCCGTTTCACTGAAGCAAGACCGATGCCTGTGCCGTCGAATTCCTCGACGTGATGGAGCCGCTTGAACACGCCGAACAGCTTATCGACGGAGCGCATGTCGAAGCCCACGCCGTCGTCGTTGACGAAGAACACGTCCTGGCTGGCCAGCTCGCGCTCGCCGCTCGCCGTCGCGGCGGCCGATCTCGGTGTGCGCCACGGGCCGGGAGGCGGAGAGTTTTACAGCGTTCTCGACCAAGTTACGCAGTACCAGGTGGATCAGGACCGGGTTGGCCATCACTGCGCCGAGCTCGCCGACGCGCCATTCGATGCGGCGCTCGCAGAGCTCCTTGGTCTCGTCGGCGATCAGCGATGTCGACCATCGCGTGCAGCTAGATCTTCTGCGGGCGCAACGCCAGGCAGGCCATGCGCGAGAAGGCCAGCAGATCGTCGACCAGCTTGCCGCCCACGCGCGCCGAATTGACGATGCGCTCAACGAAGTGACGGCCGCGCTCGGACAGGTTCGGCATCTCCATCTCGCGCAGCAGGTCGGCGAAGCCGACGATATGGCGCAGCGTCGCGCGCAGGTCGTGCGAGACCGTGTAGGAGAAGCCTTCCAGCCCCTGGTTGGCGCGGCCCAGCTCGAGCGCCAGCTCGGCCAGCTCCTCGGCGCGGCGGAGCACGATGTCGAGCAGGGCGGTGCGGAATTCCCGCGCGATCTCGCGTTCGGCCGGCCGCCACGGCGGCGAGAAATCGCGCACGGTATCGGTCCAGACGTCGAAGCTTTTGCGCGGCGAGAGCGAGTCCGCCAGCGGCGCGAGCTTCTCGCGCGGGTCGCCGGCCCATTTGATGGTCTTCACCACCTCGGGCCGGAACCAGACGATGTAGTTGCGGAACAGCCGCGAGATCGATACCGCCAGCGCGCCCGCGTAATCGGGGTTGGCTTCCAGCACCGGCACGTCGCGCGCCAGGTTGTCGGTCCAGAACACGTCCTCGATCTGCGTGTCCGGCCACTTCACCAGCTGTGCCACCTGCGGCTCGGGCGGCGTGACGCCGGCCAGCACCACGCGGCCCTCGAACACGATCGCCACGCCCGAGGCATGGGTCAGGCGCAGCAGGTCGGGCGGGTCGGCGGCCAGCGCGTCGACGAAGTGCTCGGTATCGGCCATCGAGCCCAGCAGGCGCGCGAGCAGGTGGCGAGATCCAGGCGCAGCGCGGCGTCAGGGTGATCCTCCTTGGCCTCGATCTGCAGCGACAGCACCTGGGCGATGTGCTCGCAGGCAGTGCGCACCTCGAAGGGCGGCACGCGCGCCGTGTCGTGGTGGCAGGAGATCAGCCCCCAGAGCTTACCCCCACCACGATCGATATCGACATCGAGGCCAGCGTGCCCATGTTCTTCATGTACTGCATGTGCACCGGCGAGATGCAGCGCAGCGAGGCGTAGGTCAGGTCGGTGGGGGCGCTGCGTGGAGGGATGCCGCGGTGGCACCAGCGGCACCGGCCAATAGTTGGGGTCGGCGATCAGGCGGATCCGGTTGCGCACGTAGAGCGCGCGCGCCTGGGCGGGAATGTCGGAAGCCGGGAAGTGCTGGTCCGCGTAGGAGGCGTAGCCGGGCTCGACGCGCTCGGCGATCACATGGCCGTTGCCGTTGTCGTCGAAGTTATAGACCAGGGTGCGGCCGAAGCCGGTGATCCGGTGCACCTCGTCGGCCGCCAGCTCGGCGAGGTCGGTGGTGGTCTGCACTTCCTGGAGGCGGTTGATGAAGGTTTGCACCAGCGAGTACATCGACGAGAACACGTCGATGGTGCCGCGCGTCGGCTCGAATTCGACGATCGCGATGTCGTCGTGGTGGTGCACCACGATCGCGAACGGCGACTTGCGCGTCGTGTCGTGGCGCGGATCGTCCAGCCGAGGTAGAGCGGCAGGCCGTCGGTATCGTGCTCGCGCAGCGCGGCGACGATGGTCGCCGCCCAGCGCTCGCCGACGAAGCGCGCCAGCGGCAGGCCGGGCAGCGCCTCGGGCGTGCCGCCGACCAGCTCGGCGGCGTTTTCGCTGGCCTGCAGGACCACGCCCTCGGCGTCGATCGACAGCAGGCACCCGTGCGGCTGGATGCCGCCGGGGATATGGATGGGTTCGCGCGCGCAATCGGCGCCGTTCGGATCGGAAACGGTGGGGATCGGGGCTGCCATGGGCACTCCAGGCTAGGATGGAAGCATTTTCGCACAGGGGCGCGGGTTGCAGGCATGGGCGGGGGGGCCGGTTTGTTTCGCGAAGCCTGGCGGCGGGGCGCTTCAAACAGAGGCGGTGTCCCAAAAATAGTTGAAGGTTGAAGGCGGCGGTTCCCGCAGGAAGCCGAGAGAATCGGGTTTCCAAGATCAAGCTCCAGAACAGGAGAACCGCCGAGATGAAGCCTACCAAGAAACCCGGGCGTCGCGCCAAGTTGCCGCTGACGGTCGTCAGCAAACAGGAGCACGAGGCC
>JAYFRX010000369.1:0-3070 GCA_040946945.1 Burkholderia sp.
TTGCGGAACGGCTGAAACTGCAGATTAACGAGGCGAAGAGCGCGTGTGCTCGGCCCTGGACGCGCAAGTTCCTCGGCTACAGCCTGACAATGCACCGTCAGGCGCGGCTTCGCATTGCGCCGGAAAGCATTAAACGGCTGACGGCGCGTGTGAAGCAACTGATGCGTAAGGGGCGAGGAAGGAGCTTGAGCCATACGATCGAGGTGCTCAATCCGGTGCTTTGCGGATGAACCAACTACTTCCGGCACACGCAGGGGAAGGGCGTGTTGGAAGAACTGGACGGGTGGCTACGGCGTCGTCTACGCTGCCTGCTATGGCGGCACGCAAAGACCTGCCAGGCCCGCACCGTCATGCTGCGTCGACAAGGGTTAGTGGAAAACCGTGCGTGGCGTTCGGCCCACAATGGACAAGGTCCATGGTGGGACGCTGGGGCCAGCCACATGAACACGGCCTTCCCGAAACGCTTCTTCGACGCCTTGGGGCTGGTTTCGGTGCTGGATACTCAGCAGCGCCTCCAGCGTTGTCCATGAACCGCCGTATGCGGAACCGCACGTACGGTGGTGTGAGAGGGCGACGGGGGTAATCCCGTCCCCTACTCGATTGCTTCCGGATTATTCGATTTGAGCGTTTTCGAACCGACCCTCCCGCCGTCGTTGCAATGCGGCCGCTTCACGCTGAGTTTCGAGCGCCCGCTGGTGATGGGCATCTTGAATGTGACTCCCGATTCGTTTTCCGACGGCGGTCGCTATATCGCGCGCGATGCCGCGCTGCGCCAGGCCGAACAGATGCTGGCCGAGGGCGCCGACCTGATCGATATCGGCGGGGAGTCGACGCGGCCCGGCGCGCCGCCGGTACCGCTCGACGAGGAACTGGCGCGCGTGGTGCCGGTAGTCGAGGCGCTGCAGGCGATGCGGGTGCCGCTCTCGATCGATACCTACAAGCCCGAGGTGATGCGCGCCGCGCTCGCCGCCGGCGCGGACCTGATCAACGACATCTGGGGCTTCCGCCAGCCCGGCGCGCTTGAGGCGGTGAAGGACAGCGGCTGCGGGCTGTGCGTGATGCACATGCTGGGCGAGCCGCGAACCATGCAGCTCGGTGAGCCCGACTATCTGGACGTGGTGGCCGAGGTGCAGGATTTGCTGGCCGGTCGCGCGATCGACGTGCTCGCGGCCGGCATCGCCGCGGACCGGATCAGCGTCGATCCCGGCTTCGGTTTCGGCAAGGTCACCATCGAACATAATTACGCTTTGCTGGCGCGCCTACCCGACACCACGCCGCCGCGCCCCGACGGCCGCCCGTATCCGATCCTGGCCGGCATGTCGCGCAAGTCTATGCTCGGGGCGCTGATCGGCAAGCCGCCGGCCGAGCGCGTGGCGGCCAGCGTGGCCGCCACGGTCTGCGCGGCCGAGCGCGGCGCGGCCATCATCCGCGTGCACGACGTGGCGGCCACCGTTGACGCATTGAAGATCTGGGGCGCCGTGCGCGACGCCGCGCGCCCCGCCTGAGAGAGAACATACGAGGAGAAATGCATTCATGGGACGTCGTTATTTCGGTACGGACGGGATTCGCGGCGTGGTCGGCGAGTCGCCGATCACGCCCGACTTCGTGCTGCGGCTCGGTTACGCGGCAGGCAAGGTGCTCGCGCATTCGAACGCGCGCGCGGCGAGTGGCCGCCCGGCCGTGCTGATCGGCAAGGACACGCGCGTCTCGGGCTACATGCTCGAGGCCGCGCTCGAGGCGGGTTTCTCGGCCGCCGGCGTGGATGCGATGCTGGCCGGGCCGATGCCCACGCCAGGCGTCGCCTACCTGACGCGCGCGCTGCGCCTGGCCGCGGGCGTGGTGATCAGCGCCTCGCACAACCCTTATCACGACAATGGCATCAAGTTCTTCTCAGCGGACGGCAACAAGCTGCCGGACGAGACCGAGGCCGAGATCGAGGCTTGGCTCGACAAGCCGCTCGCCTGCGAAGCCTCCGACGGGCTCGGCAAGGCGCGCCGGCTCGACGACGCGAACGGCCGCTACATCGAATTCTGCAAGAGCACCTTCCCGGCCTCGTTCGACCTGCGCGGCATGAAGCTGGTGGTCGACTGCGCCAACGGCGCGGCCTACCAGATCGTGCCGCACGTGTTCCATGAGCTGGGTGCCGATATCGTGCCGATCGGTGTCAAGCCGAACGGCTTCAATATCAACGACAAGGTCGGCGCGACCGCGCCTGAGGCGCTGATCGCGGCCGTCAAGGAAAACGGCGCGGACCTCGGCATCGCGCTGGACGGCGATGCCGACCGCCTGCTGGTGGTCGACGCGGCCGGCCGCCTCTACAACGGCGACGAACTGCTCTATGTGCTGGTGAAGGATCGCATCGAGACCGACGGCAAAGTGCCGGGCGCGGTCGGCACGCTGATGACGAACCTCGCGGTCGAAGTCGCGCTCGGCAAGCTCGGCGTGCCCTTCGTGCGCGCCGCGGTCGGTGACCGCTACGTGCTCGAGCAGTTGCGCGAGCGCGGCTGGCAGCTCGGCGCCGAAAGCTCGGGCCATATCCTCTCGCTCGATCGTCATTCGACCGGCGATGGCATCGTCTCGGCGTTGCTGGTGCTGGCGGCGCTCAAGCGCAGCGGCAAGACGCTTGCCGAGCTGCTCAACGGCATGGCGCTGTTCCCGCAGACGCTGATCAATGTGCGCATGAAGGCCGATGCCAACTGGAAGGGCGAGGCCTCGCTCCAGGCCGCTCTCGCTGCAGCCGAACGCGAACTCGGCGAGAGCGGGCGCGTGCTGATCCGTGCCTCTGGCACCGAGCCGGTGCTGCGCGTGATGGTCGAGGCGCTCGAGGCGGCCGATGCCCAGCGCCATGCCGAGGCGATCGCCGGCGCGGTGCAGTGGTTCGCGACAGCCTGAGTTCGCGCCCGCGGAAACCACAGCGGTGGCCGTCTTGGCCGCCGCTTTTTTTGGTGGTGCGCCCAGCATGGGCGCAATCTTGGAGGTGTAAGTCCTCCCGTGAGTTGACCACAGCGAACGAAGCGAAGCGCAACTGCGTGAGGGTGACCGAGCGTGGGGAGGAAGCGTGGAGCGAAGC
>JAYFRX010000370.1:0-3064 GCA_040946945.1 Burkholderia sp.
CCTCAAGCCCCTCAAGCAGCGAGGCCGCCGCGTCCGGATGGTCGGTCTTCAACCATGCCGCCTGGGCCTTCAGCCGAGCGAGGCCGTCGTCGGCCGGCAGCTTGTACGCGGCACGCATGACCGAGGCAACCTGCTGTCGGGTCTGCTTCGCCAGCCGTTCGGTCACGTTGCGAATCTTGTGGGTCCGGCACCGCTGGACGTGGGCAAGTTCGCCGAACACTGCCTGGATCGCCGAGCGCAGCGCCTTGGACCCATCAATCACGAACAGATAGTCCCGGTCGGTCGCCAGCCCGCGTTCGATCAGGCTATTCAGCAGATCCTTAACGACTTCGGCGTTCTCGCTCGAACCGCTCGCCAGCCCCATCAAATGCTTCTGGGCGTCGCTCTCGACGCCAATCGCGGTGAGGATATGGCACCCATCGACGATGATACCGTCCAGGTAGATGGCTAGGATGTCATGATCCTCGAAGCGACGCTCCATCAGCCCGTCAAGCTTCTTCTTGCTCGCCTTCACGAACTGGCGCGAGACGCTGCTCTTCGAGATGCCGATGGTGTGCGCCATTTCAGGCAACGCCTCGTCATACTTTCGGGTCGACACGCCGCTGACCATGATGTCGTACATGCGCTGCGTGAGCTGTTCGTCGTCGCGCAGCTGCGTGTAGGCGGGAATCGGCACTTCCTTGCCGCGCTTGTCCCGCAGCCGGGGCCGCTGAACCCGCAGCTTGCGTTCGTCCATCACGATTCGGCCGGGCTGCGAGCCATGCCAGCGCACGTCGCCGGCGGCACGCCCCGCGGGCTTGTCGCCGGCCACCTCGCGAGCAGACACCATCAGCAATTGTTCGACGAGCGCGCGGCCAGCGTCGTACATCAGCGCGTCAACACTGATGCGCGTGTTCTGGATCAGATCGCGCATCGGAAGCCACAACTGTTCGTGCTCGGCAAAGCTGGCGCGCAGGGCCTCGTGCTCCTGTTTGCCAGCGACCGTCAGCGGCAACTTGGCACGACGTCCGGGTTTCTTGGTAGGCTTCACCTCGGCGGTTCTCCTGTTCTGGAGCTTGATCTTGGAAACCCGATTCTCTCGGATTCCTGCGGGAACCGCCGCCTTCAACCTTCAACTATTTTTGGGACACCGCCCAATTCCCACGAAGACTCAGGTAGAATAACAACAGGCAACGTGTTCAGAAGGAAAACCCAACATGGCTCGCATTACCGTCGAAGACTGCCTGAAGAAAATCCCGAATCGCTTCGAACTGGCGCTCACCGCCACATACCGCGCGCGGCAGCTTGCGCAAGGCCATACGCCGAAAGTTGAAAGCCGCGACAAGCCCACCGTGGTTGCGCTGCGCGAGATCGCGGCGGGCCAGGTCGGCATCGAGATGCTGAAGAAAGTGCCTGTTTAAGGCACACTGGACCCTTCCGCCATGTAGTCCGCTTAACCGACGTGCCAAGGCGGCGTCCCATTCGTAGTTGAAAGTTGGGGCGGCAGGGTTTCGTAGGTTAGGCGGACTTCAAGTCATGGTCAACGCGTTTATCGGTCGGATGATGCAAGGCAACGGCGAGCATCCAGAGGTCCGTCGGCACCGCCGAGCTCACGGAATCGCTTCTCAGCTTCCAGGAAGCCAGTGGCCGCCCATCGCATCGCCATGTTGACATCGCGATAGCGGTCGACCCGGCCGCTGACGCGGCGCACCGTGCCGTTCGGATTCTCGATCAGGTTCGTCGTCGCCAGGCTGCGGATCAGCCGCGGCGTCAGGTCCAGGCGCGTCAGGTCCAGGCGGTTGACCGTGAACGTTTCCTCAAGCAGCGAGGCCGCCGCGTCCGGATGGTCGGTCTTCAACCATGCCGACTGGGCCTTCAGCCGAGCGAGGCCGTCGTCGGCCGGCAGCTTGTACGCGGCACGCATGACCGAGGCGACCTGCTGTCGGGTCTGCTTCGCCAGCCGTTCGGTCGCGTTGCGAATCTTGTGGGTCCGGCACCGCTGGACGTGGGCACGTTCGCCGAACACTGCCTGGATCGCTGAGCGCAGCGCCTTGGACCCATCAATCACGAACAGATAGTCCCGGTCGGTCGCCAGCCCGCGTTCGATCAGGCTATTCAGCAGATCCTTAACGACTTCGGCGTTCTCGCTCGAACCGCTCACCAGCCCCATCAAATGCTTCTGGGCGTCGCTCTCGACGCCAATCGCGGTGAGGATGCGGCACCCATCGACGATGATACCGTCCAGGTAGATGGCTAGGATCTCGTGATCCTCGAAGCGACGCTCCATCAGCCCGTCAAGCTTCTTCTTGCTCGCCTTCACGAACTCGCGCGAGACGCTGCATCTTCGAGATGCAGACGGTGTGGGCCATTTCAGGCAACACCTCGTCATACTTTCGGGGCGATACGCTGCTGACCATGATGTCGTACATGCGCTGCGTGAGCCGTTCGTCGTCGCGCAGCTGCGTGTAGGCGGGAATCGGCACTTCCTTGCCGCGCTTGTCCCGCAGGCGGGGCCGCTGAACCTGCAGCTTGCGTTCGTCCATCACGATTCGGCGGGGCTGCGAGCCATGCCAGCGCACGTCGCCGGCGGCACGCCCCGTGCGCTTGTCGCCGGCCACTTCGCGAGCAGACACCATCAGCAATTGTTCGACGAGCGCGCGGCCAGCGTCGTACATCAGCGCGTCAACGCTGATGCGCGTGTTCTGGATCAGATCGCGCATCGGAAGCCACAACTGTTCGTGCTCGGCAAAGCTGGCGCGCAGGGCCTCGTGCTCCTGTTTGCTGACGACCGTCAGCGGCAACTTGGCGCGACGCCCGGGTTTCTTGGTAGGCTTCATCTCGGCGGTTCTCCTGTTCTGGAGCTTGGTCTTGGAAACCCGATTCTCTCGGATTCCTGCGGGAACCGCCGCCTTCAACCTTCAACTCTTTTCCTGATTAGTTACTTGACTCCGAAGCAGGCATGAAATCAAGTATCGGTCGCCAGATGCTTACGGAGCGTGCGCCATGCCCATGAACAGAATCCAGTTTCAGGCCGGTCTGTCGATGAAAGAATTTCAGGAGCAGTACGGCAACGAAGCGCAATGCG
>JAYFRX010000371.1:0-3058 GCA_040946945.1 Burkholderia sp.
GGCTTTGCCGGATGAAATGCAACGCGGCAGCGGGAGCCTGGGGGCTCGCGCTGCCGCGTTGGTGGTTTAAGGTGCCGTTGCCACCGCTCCCGCTTCGGCGGCCGGCGTCACTGCCGCGCGGTGCGCGTGTTGTCCGGCATCGGCTGGTTGAAGTTGGTGCGGAACGGATTGATGTCGAGCCCGCCGCGCCGCGTGTAGCGCGCGTAGACGGCCAGCTTTACGGGCCGGCACTCGCGCAGGATGTCGACGAAGATGCGCTCGACGCACTGCTCGTGGAAGCCGGTGTGATTGCGAAACGAGATCAGGTAGCGCAGTAGCCCGGCCTGGTCGATTTGCTGGCCGACGTAGTGGATCTGCACGCTGCCCCAGTCGGGCTGGCCGGTGACCGGGCAGTTCGACTTCAGCAGGTCCGAGACCAGGGTTTCCTCGACCAGCGATTCCTCGTGCGCGGCCGTCAGCAGCGAGGGATCGGAATGGTAGATGTCGGTGTCGAGGTCGAGGCGGTCGAGCGGGATGCCGTCGAGCTCGCCCAGCCTGAGCTTTCGGAACTCGTTTGGCGAGGCCAGCTGCACGGCGATGCTCGCGCCGCAGGCCGCCGACACGTCGCGCTTGAGCGTGTCGCGCACGACCTCGAGCGAGTCGAAGGCGGTCTGCGCGAACGAGCCCAGGTACAGCTTGAAGGACTTTGATTCGACGATGTTCGGCGAATCGGCCGGCACCAGGAAGGTCGCCACCGCGATCTGTGGCTTGCCGCGCCGGTTCAGCCAGGACAGCTCGTAGGCGTTCCAGATGTCGGTGCCAAAGAAGGGTAGTAGGGTGGTGCCGATGCCGATGCCGATGCCGATGCCGATCTGCTCGCGCGCGCCGGCGCGCGAGATCGGAAACAGCAGGGCCGCGTCGTAGTTGATATTGTAGGCGGTGGCCTTGCCGAGCTGGGAATGTTTGGGCGTCATCGATCGTTTCTCCGTGGTCAGGCCAGGAACAGCCGGTAGGCCGGGTTCGCGGTCTCTTCGTGGAACGGGTAGCCGAGTGCGTCTAGGAAGGCGTCGAAGCCGGCGTAATCGGTGGCCGGCACCTGAAGGCCCACCAGGATTGAGCTGTAGTCGGCACCCTGGTTGCGGTAGTGGAACAGGCTGATGTTCCAGTCCGGCCCCATCGAGGACAGGAACTTCATCAGCGCGCCGGGGCGCTCCGGGAACACGAAGCGGAACAGCCGTTCCTCGCGCGACAGCGGCGAGCGCCCGCCCACCATATAGCGGATATGGTCCTTCGAGAGATCGTCGCCGGTCAGGTCGACGGCGCGAAAGCCATGCGCCTCGAAATTCGCGGCGATCTCGGCCGATTCCTCGCGGCGGCGGATCTGCACGTCGACGAAGATATGCGCCGAGCGCTCGTCGGCGATCCGGTAGTTGAACTCGGTCACGTTACGCTCGCCCACCAACTCGCAGAAGCGCCGGAAGCTGCCGCGCTCCTCGGGGATGGTCACCGCGAACACCGCCTCGCGCGCCTCGCCCACCTCGGCGCGCTCGGCTACGAAGCGCATCCGGTCGAAGTTCATATTGGCACCCGAGGTGATCGCGATCAGCGTCTGGCCCTCGATGCCCTCGCGCTCGGCATAGCGCTTGGTACCGGCCACGGCGAGCGCGCCGGCCGGCTCGAGCAGGCTGCGCGTGTCCTGGAACACGTCCTTGATCGCCGCGCACAGCGCATCGGTGTTGACCGTGATCACGCCGTCGAGCAGATCGTTGCAGAGCCGAAAAGTTTCCCCGCCGACCAGCTTGACCGCCGTGCCGTCGGAGAACAGGCCGACCTCGCTGAGCGTGACGCGTTCACCGGCCTCGATCGACTGCGCCATCGCGCAGGAATCGTCGGTCTGCACGCCGATCACGCGGATCTCGGGGCGCACCGTCTTCACGTAGGCGGCCATGCCGGCGGCCAGCCCGCCGCCGCCGATCGGCACAAAGATCGCGTGGATCGGCCCTTGGTGCTGGCGCAGCACCTCCATCGCCACCGTGCCCTGGCCGGCGATCACGTCGGGGTCGTCGAACGGGTGGACGAAGGTCAGCTCGCGTTCCTCCTGCACCTTCAATGCATGCGCATAGGCGTCGCTATAGGACTCACCGGACTGGATCACCTCGACGGTCGACCCGCCATGCGTGCGCACCGCATCCACCTTCACCTGCGGGGTGGTGACGGGCACCACGATCACGGCCTTCACGCCGAGCCGGGCCGCCGAGAAGGCCACGCCCTGGGCATGGTTGCCGGCCGAGGCGGTGATCACGCCGCGCGCGAGGGCGTCGGCCGACAGGTGGGCCATGCGGTTGTAGGCACCGCGCAGCTTGAACGAGAACACCGGCTGGTTGTCCTCGCGCTTGAGGAACACCGGGTTGCGCACGCGCGCGGACAGGTTTCGCGCTGGTTCCAGTGCGGTTTCGACCGCCACGTCGTAGACGCGTGCGGTAAGGATCTTCTTCAGGTAGTCGTGAGCAGCCATGACGGTCACGCGGGTATCGGCCGGTGCGCCAAAAATAAGCGGGGAAAACCGCGACTCTGAGCTCTTGTCAAATCTGGCGTACGAGCGATCGGCGGCATGATCAGGCGGCCAGCGGTTGCTGAGCCGGTGCGCTATCGATCACCGGGGTTCCGTCCTTGAAGGGAATTCCCTTCAGAAGCTGTTCGAGCGTGTCAAAGCCGCGGATGCGGCGCCACGATTTCTCGGCGGACTCGATGAGCTTGAACGCCATGCCGAGGAACGTCGCGCGCGACAGGCAGTTGCGAGTGCGCGTAGTGCGATAACGCACCGTTACGAACGTCGACTCGATCGGGTTGGTTGTTCTGACGCGCTGCCAGCGTTCTGCAGGAAAGTCGTAGAATGCCAGCAGTTCGTCACGGTCCTTCGTGAGCTTCTCGACAGCTTTCAGATATTTGGCCGAATACGTCGCGACCAACTGATCGAAAGCGACAAGGGCCTCGGCGCGCGTTGCGGCGTGCCAGATTGCTGAGCGCGCTGCCTTCGCCCGAGCGCGCTGCGATTTGGTAAAGGCGTTCAGTACATTTC
>JAYFRX010000372.1:0-3043 GCA_040946945.1 Burkholderia sp.
GCTTCTGGGCGTCGCTCTCGACGCCAATCGCGGTGAGGATGCGGCACCCATCGACGATGATACCGTCCAGGTAGATGGCTAGGATGTCGTGATCCTCGAAGCGACGCTCCATCAGCCCGTCAAGCTTTTTCTTGCTCGCCTTCACGAACTGGCGCGAGACGCTGCTCTTCGAGATGCCGACGGTGTGGGCCATTTCAGGCAACGCCTCGTCATACTTTCGGGTCGACACGCCGCTGACCATGATGTCGTACATGCGCTGCGTGAGCCGTTCGTCGTCGCGCAGCTGCGTGTAGGCGGGAATCGGCACTTCCTTGCCGCGCTTGTCCCGCAGCCGGGGCCGCTGAACTCGCAGCTTGCGTTCGTCCATCACGATTCGGCCTGGCTGCGAGCCATGCCAGCGCACGTCGCCGGCGGCACGCCCCGCGCGCTTGTCGCCGGCCACCTCGCGCGCAGACACCACATCAGCAATTGTTCGACGAGCGCGCGGCCAGCGTCGTACATCAGCGCGTGAACACTGATGCGCGTGTTCTGGATCAGATCGCGCATCGAAAGCCACAACTGTTCGTGCTCGGCAAAGCTAGCGCGCAGGGCCTCGTGCTCCTGTTTGCCGACGACCGTCAGCGGCAACTTGGCGCGACGCCCGGGTTTCTTGGTAGGCTTCATCTCGGCGGTTCTCCTGTTCTGGAGCTTGATCTTGGAAATTCGATTCTCTCGGATTCCTGCGGGAACCGCTGCCTTCAACCTTCAACTATTTTCCTGATTAGAGGCCAGTTCAAAAAGACTGCTCGGTACGCCTGAAGATGTTCCAGCAGACGAGGGCGCAGCCGAATTTCAAGAATGCTTCGTGAATGTCAGCTCGACGATCGAAGCGTATGCGAAGACGACGGAAGTTGTGGAGCCACGAGTGAGTCCGTTCAACGAACCAACGGAATTTGCCCAGACCACTGCCATGTTCAGTGCGGCGCCTTGCGATCACCGGTTTGATGCCGCGTTCGCGCAATCGTTGACGATGCGGATCGGAATCGTAACCACGATTGGCATAGATGACCGTGGGTCTCTGAAGTGGTCGGCCGCGCGCGCCGCAGATCGGGGGAATCGCGTCGACGAGCGGCGTCAACTGGGTGACGTCGTTGCGGTTCGCGCCGGTCAGGATGGCGCTGATGGGAACGCCATTGGCATCTACGAGGATGGGGTGCTTGGAATCGGGTCGCGTGCGATCGGTGGGGTTCGGGCCAGTTTTTCGCCCGCCCCAACAGTTGGTACCGACGAGGAATCGACGGCAGCGTATGAAAGATCGATCTGCCCGGCCTCGCGCAACGTGTCGAGCAGCAGTTCGTGCAGTCGATCCCATACTCCTGCTTTGCGCCAGTCGTTCAGTCGTCGCCAGCAGGTCGGGCCGGAGCCAAAGCCCAATACGGTTGGCAGATGGTTCCATCGCAGACCGGTTGTCAACGCGAACAGGATGCCATTCAACGCGGCCCGATCGGATATGCGTGGGCGACCAGGATGCTCTTTGTGCCGGGGCTTGGGCGGCGGCAGTAACGGTTCGATCAGTGTTCACAATTCGTCATCAATGATTGGCGCTTCCATCCCTTGGGTTCCGTTGTTCAGACATCCAAGGTTAACAGCTTGCCGAGAAAGTAAACAGCCCCTCATTGGTTTTTGAACTGGCCTTTTACTTCAAGCTGCTCGGCCTGCAACCGCATCGCAGCGAAAGCTTCAAACTTTCGACCGAATCAACGAGCTATTGTCGAAAGTGGTATATGAGGTCAGAGCGAATATTTGAGATGGCGGTGGCGGTTTAGCTGAGGATGTTGCTTATCAAGCAAAAATCAGGAAAGCCGGCGGGAGTTGAAATCACCACCATGAAGAAGTCTAAGAGGCCAGTTCAAAAACCAATGAGGGGCTGTTTACTTTCTCGACAAGCTGTTAACCTTGGATGTCTGAACAACGAAACCCAAGGGATGGAAGCGCCAATCATTGATGACGAATTGTGGACACTGATCGAACCGTTACTCCTGCCGCCCAAGCCCCGGCGCAAAGAGCATCCTGGTCGCCCACGCGTATCCGATCGGGCCGCGTTGAATGGCATCCTGTTCGCGTTGACAACCGGTCTGCGATGGAACCATCTGCCAACCGTATTGGGCTTTGGCTCCGGCCCGACCTGCTGGCGACGACTGAACGACTGGCGCAAAGCAGGAGTATGGGATCGACTGCACGAACTGCTGCTCGACACGTTGCGCGAGGCCGGGCAGATCGATCTTTCATACGCTGCCGTCGATTCCTCGTCGGTACCAACTGTTGGGGCGGGCGAAAAACTGGCCCGAACCCCACCGATCGCACGCGACCCGATTCCAAGCACCCCATCCTCGTAGATGCCAATGGCGTTCCCATCAGCGCCATCCTGACCGGCGCGAACCGCAACGACGTCACCCAGTTGACGCCGCTCGTCGACGCGATTCCCCCGATCTGCGGCGCGCGCGGCCGACCCCTTCAGGGACCCAAGGTCATCTATGCCGATCGTGGTTACGATTCCGATCCGCATCGTCAACGATTGCGCAAACGCGGCATCAAACCGGTGATCGCAAGGCGCCGCACTGAACATGGCAGTGGTCTGGGCAAATTCCGTTGGGTCGTTGAACGGACTCACTCGTGGCTCCACCACTTCCGTCGTCTTCGCATACGCTTCGATCGTCGAGCTGACATTCACGAAGCATTCTTCAAGTTCGGCTGCGCCCTCGTCTGCTGGAATATCTTCGGGCGTACCGAGCAGTCTTTTTGAACTGGCCTCTAAGCATCTGGCGAACGATACTTCGTTTCACCTGATTAGTTACTTGACTCCGAGACCATCAACACACGGCGAGGATGAGCTTTTGTCGTAACGGCGGCCCGAAGCAGGCGCGGCGCCATCGCGGTCAAATCGAAACGGCGGTTGAAACGGTAGGCGAATTCAGCGAGATAGCGATGGGCATATTTGGCGTGATCGATAGCGTGGTACGTGCCCTTGAGGACTGTTTTCAGGTTGCCGAGCACATCGTGTTGA
>JAYFRX010000373.1:0-3013 GCA_040946945.1 Burkholderia sp.
GCCCAGGCGCTCGACGAAATTGACGGCGATGGGAACTTCAGACTAACAATGCAAACCTGCGTCGCTGCGCTCCGACTGCCTGTCCAAGTGAGCGTGGAACGAGTGTCCAAATGATCGTGGAATGGGTGTCCAAGTGTCGTGGAATCCGCGGCCTGACGGCCACCGCCCGTGACATGGCGCTCATGACTGGCAGCCTTTTGCGTTACGCCGTCGAAACACCACAGGCCATCGGAAACGACGCACGCGGTGGACATCAGGCTGCTGGCCGCCCAGACCTCAAGGGCCGCGTTGGTAAAGCCCGGCACGGGCGAGAGCCGCATGAACAGAGGACGGCCATCGTCAGAGGTTTGCACGGCCGCTACAAACGGCGTCTTGCCGGGCGCGCCACGCCCACAGCCTTACGCCGGAGCGTTCCCTGCCCAGATACGCGTCGTCGACCTCGACCCGTTCGTCGAGCCGGTGTCGCTCTTCGCGCAGCCACATGGTCTCCAGCAACTTGTGCTTGATGAGCCAGACCGTCTTGTAGCTCACGCTCAGCTGGCGTTTGAGCTCCAGTCCGCTGATGGCGTCCTTGCTCTGCGTCACCAGGTAGATCGCCAGAAACCAGGTCGTCAGCGGCAATTTCGTCTTCTCGAATATCGTTCCGACGACCGACGAGCATTGGTACCGGCAGGACTGGCTCAGGCATTCCCACAGTCGCCGGCCGTTGTAGGCGCTGGCGTAACGCGTACCCTTGCATCGAGGGCACACCAGCCATCGGGCCAGCGAGACTTGACCAGCGCGGCCTCGCATTGCGCGCTCCTGAAATTCTTTCATCGACAGACCGGCCTGAAACTGGATTCTGTTCATGGGCATGGCGCATGCTCCGTAAGCATCTGGCGAACGATACTTGATTGCATGCCTGCTTCGGAGTCAAGTAACTAATCAGTAAAACACGAAGCCGGCGGATGGCTCCACGCGCTGGAGCGTACGCGGGATCGCCGCCGAAACGGCTATCTCGCCGACGAGCGTGCACCGTTACTTCAAGCTGCTCCGCCTGCAACCGCACCGCAGCGCACGCTCCAAACTCTCGACCGATCAATTCTTCATTGAGAAACTGCGCGACGTGGTTGGCCTGTACCTGAACCCGCCGGAGCATGCCTGGGTCTTGTGCGTGGACGAAAAGAGCTAGTGTCAGGCGCTCGAACACACCCAACTCATGCTGCCGATGGGTTTCGGCTACGTCGAAGGCGTCACGCACGATGATGTTCGTCACGGCGCAACCACGCTGTTCGCTGCACTGAACGTGCTCAACGGTGCCGCGCTCGCTATCTGCAAGCCGAGCAACCGGCATCAGGAGTTCCTGTCGTTTCTGCGCAAAATTGACAAGACCGTCTCCACTGAGCTCGACATGCCCGGCATCGTGGACAACTACGGCAGTCACCAGCACCCGAAGGTCAAGGCGTGGCTGGCCGCACGGCTCCCGCTGGCACATGCATTTCATGCCCACCTACAGCTCGTGGCTCAACCAGGTCGAACGCTTCTTTGCTTTGATCACCGACAAGGCGATCCGCGGAGGCTCGTTCAGCTCGGTCAAACAACTGGTCAAGCGTATCGATCAATTCATCTCTCACTACAACGAAAGCGGCAAGCCGTTTATCTGGACTGTAACCGCCGATTCCATCCTCGAAAAGCTACACAGGCTTTGTTCGCGAAGCAGCGGAACGAAACACTAGCGCCGCCGCGCGGCGCGCCAGGCCACCCACAGCTTGCGGATCGGCGTCAGCGAGATGCGCTGGTGCAGCACGTGGTAGTCCTCGCCCTCGATCTCGTCGAGCGTGGCCAGCGAGAGAGCGGCCAGCGCCCGCAGGCTGCGCTGCGCGCGCCGCTCGGCCGGCGGTATCGCCTCGAGTGCGGCATACAGCGTCTCGCGCGCGCGCGTGGCCTGGAACCGCATCAGTTCGCTGAAGGCCGGGCTGTAGCGGCGGTGCATCAGGTCGACCGCTGTCACCTCGTAGCGCTGCAATTCGTCGATCGGCAGATAGACGCGGCCATGGCGCGCATCGTCGCCGACCTCCTCGACGATCTGCGCGAGCTGCAGGCCCTCGCCGAGCGAAGCGGCCCAGGCGGGCGCGGTATCGGCGAGGTCGCGGCCGGCTGCGGCCCGCGCCACCAGGCTCGCGAAACCGCCGCCCACGCGCTCCACGTAGCGGCGCAGGTTGGGCCAGTCCAGGTAACGCGCCTGTGCGAGATCCATCGCGAAACCGTCGGCCAGCGCCTGCAACGCGGCATGGTCGCGCGCGATAGCGCCGGCATAATGGGCCAGCGCTTGCGAGACCGGATGCGAAGGCTGGCCCTCGGCGAGCGCGGCGAGCTCCTTGCGCCACCAGGCGAGCTTGGTTTGGCCAATGGTCGGTTTGCTGGTCTCGCGGGTGATTTCCTCGAGTTCGCGGCGCAGCGCAAACAGCGCGGTCAGCGCGCCCTGGCTGGCGAGCGGCACCTGGCGCAGCGCGTAATAGACGCTGGAGCCGGGGGGCGGGGCCTTCTGCTGACAATAGTCGTCGAAATTCACGGGCGGGGTGGCGGCGAGTGGGCTCGCAGTGGTGGGGGCGGGCGTCGGGACCGCGTGGCGGGCACCGCGTCATGACGCAAATGCGCGGCGATTCTAGCACCGCCTCGCAATCGATGGTAAGCGATCCGTGAACCCACCCCCTTGGGCCGCAACGACCGATCGGCTAACGATCAGGTCTTCGGTTTGCGATCGGGCTTACCAAGCTTCCAAGGTAGCAGCGCTTCGTAGTCGTCGACCGTTTGCGCGAGCGGCAGCGCCTTGAACAGGTCGATGAGGTACTAATAGACGTCGACGTTGTTCGACTTGCATGTCTCGATCAGCGAGTACAGATTCAGGCTGGACTTGCCCCTGCATGACCGGACACGCGGTCACGCTTCGGTTGGTGAAGTTGCGCGCTGGCGGAATTCGCGTGGCGAGCAGTATTTCAAGGCGCTGTGCGGATGCGACTCGTTGTAGTGGTCA
>JAYFRX010000374.1:0-3010 GCA_040946945.1 Burkholderia sp.
ATGGCCTGTGGTGTTTCGACGGCGTGACGCAAAAGGCTGCCAGTCATGAGCGCCATGTCACGGGCGGTGGCCGTCAGGCCGCGCAGCGCCCCGAGTTCCGCTGGGTCAACACGATGCTCGGCAACCTAAAAACGGCCCTCAAGGGCACGTACCACGCTATCGATCACGCTAAATATGCCCATCGCTATCTCGCTGAATTCGCCTATCGTTTCAACCGCCGTTTCAATTTGCCCGCGATGGTGCCGCGCCTGCTTCGGGCCGCCGTTACGACAAAACCTCATCCTCGCCGTGTGTTGAGAGTCTCGGAGTCAAGTAACTAATCAGGAAAACCGAAGACCTGATGGTTAGCCGATCGGCCGTCGCGACGCAAGGGGGAGGCACGGATCGCTTACCCAAGATCTGAGAGAATTGGATGGTCGGCCATCAGCCGCCGAGCGCGGTGCCGGCAACTGCGATACCTCGTCGCTCGACAAGAACCTGGCGCTGGGCCGCGGCCTGAACGTGACGGGCACACGACCACCATCATCCTGGCGGAAGGCACGCTCCTACCGGGCGCCGGGTGTCCGCCGACTAACTGAACAGCGCGCTGGCCGCTGTCAAGTGACGCGCCGGGCCTGATCGCCCGAACCAGGAAGAGCCACCGGCATTCGTCTGGCGCTTTTTTCGCATCTCGAACCTGTTTCTTGCCGGCCCGTTTTGCCAACCTTTGCCGATGCCCCTCCGATGACCCCGATACGCTATTCCATCGTCCACAAGGACCCCGCCGCCCATCTGTTCGAAGTCACGCTGAGCGTCGCCGAGCCGGATCCGGCCGGCCAGCGCTTCATGCTGCCGGTGTGGATCCCGGGCAGCTACATGGTGCGGGAATTCGCGCGTAACATTGTCATGCTGCGCGCCTTCAACGAGGCGGGCCGCAAGGTCCGCATCGCCAAGGCCGACAAGCACAGCTGGGAGACCGCGCCGGTCGAGGGGCCGCTGACGCTGCGCTACGAGGTCTATGCCTGGGACTTGTCGGTGCGCGCCGCGCATCTCGACGATACCGGCGGCTTCTTCAACGGTACCAGCGTGTTCCTGGCCGTTGAAGGGCAGGAGGCGGCACCCTGCGTGGTGGCGATCGGCAAGCCTGAAAGCGAGCCGGCGCGCCGCTGGCGCGTGGCGACCGCACTCCACGAGGCACGCGGCACCCGGCGCTACGGCTTCGGCGACTACGAGGCCGACAACTACGACGAACTGATCGACCATCCCGTCACGCTCGGCGAATTCGCGCTGGCGAGCTTCAAGGCGCATGGCGTGCCGCATGACGTGGTGATCGCGGGCCGTGTCGCCCGACTCGACATGGAGCGTCTGTGCGCCGACCTGAAGCGCGTCTGCGAGGCGCAGATCGCGCTGTTCGAGCCGCGCACGAAGAAAGCGCCGATGGCGCGCTACGTGTTCATGACGCAGGCCGTCAGCGACGGTTACGGCGGCCTCGAGCATCGTGCCTCGACGGCGCTGATCTGCAACCGCACCGACTTGCCGGTGAAAGGCCGCCCGGAAACCAGTGAGGGCTACCGCACCTACCTGGGCCTGTGCAGCCACGAGTATTTCCACACCTGGAACGTGAAGCGGATCAAGCCGGCCGCCTTCGTCCCCTACGACCTGAAGCAGGAGAACTACACTTCGCTGCTGTGGCTGTGCGAGGGTTTCACCTCCTACTACGACGACTTGATGCTGGTGCGCAGCGGCCTCATGAGCCGCGAGGAATACCTGGCCGCGCTGGGGCGCACGGTCGGCGGCGTGCTGCGTGGCGCGGGCCGGATCAGGCAGAGCGTGGCGGAAAGCTCGTTCGACGCCTGGGTCAAGTACTACCGCCAGGACGAGAACGCCTCCAATGCGATCGTCAGCTACTACACCAAGGGCTCGCTAGTGGCGCTGGCCTTCGACCTGGCGATTCGCGCCGCGACACGCAATCGCAAGTCGTTGGACGACCTGATGCGCCTGCTCTGGACGCGCTACGGCCGTGATTTCTATCGAGGCCAGCCGCGGGGCGTGGCCGAGGGCGAGGTGGCCACGCTGATCGTCGAGGCCACCGGCGTCGATCTTGGCAGGCTGTTCGACGATGCCGTCTCGGGCACGCGCGACCTGCCGCTGGCCGAGCTGTTCGAGCCGTTCGGCGTGACGCTCTCACCCGAGGCGGGCCCCAGCGCGAAACCCTCAATCGGCGCGCGTGTGCGCGGCGGCGGGGACTGCACGTTGGCGGTGGTGCACGAGGGAGGGGCGGCGCATCGCGCCGGGCTGTCGGTCGGCGACGTGCTGGTGGCGCTGGACGGCTTGCGCGTGATGGGCGGCAACCTGGAAGGCCTGCTGGCTCGCTACCGGCCCGGTGACAGCGTCGAAGCCCATGCCTTTCGGCGCGACGAACTGCGTACCACCACGCTCAGGCTCGATGCGCCCGACGTGGTGCGCTACAAGCTGGCGGCGGCCGACAAGCCGGCCGCGCGGCGCGCCTGGCAGAACGCCTGGCTGGGGCTGTAACACGGCAAGCGGGCGACAGATCGCGGCTGATTGTCCCGCTGTTGCAATGATCCGTCGCCGGCGGCCCGCTTTTTCATGTCGGGAGGGATCCGCACAATGGGCCCCACTCGCGCTGCTTCCAGCGCAAACCCAACAGAGCCCGACATGACGACCATCCTGCAAATCAGTTCCGCCGCCCGTTCGACCCTGTACCAGATCCGGTTGTTTAGAGGCCAGTTCAAAAACCAATGAGGGGCTGTTTACTTTCTCGTCAAGCTGTTAATCTTGGATGTCTGAACAACGGAACCCAAAGGATGGAAACGCCAATCATTGATGACGAATTGTGGACACTGAGCGAGCCGTTACTGCCGCCGCGCCCAAGCCCCGGCGCAAAGAGCATCCTGGTCGCCCACGCGTATCGGATCGGGCGGCGTTGAATGGCATCCTGTTCGTGTTGACAACCGGTCTGCGATGGAACTATCTGCCAACCGTATTGGGCTTTGGCTCCGGCCCGACC
>JAYFRX010000375.1:0-3007 GCA_040946945.1 Burkholderia sp.
GCGTAGCGCGTGCCCTTGCATCGAGGGCACACCCAGCCATCGGGCCAGCGAGACTCGACCAGCGCGGCCTCGCATTGCGCTTCGTTGCCGTACTGCTCCTGAAATTCTTTCATCGACAGACCGGTCTGAAACTGGATTCTGTTCATGGGCATGGCGCACGCTCCGTAAGCATCTGGCGAACGACACTTGGTTTCATGCCTGCTTCGGAGTCAAGTAACCAATCAGGAAACCCTGAAAGACTTGTACTAGACTAGCGGACGGCGCGGTGCCGGTTCGGCCGGCAATGGCGCGTCACCCCCTCCTTTTTCCAGACGATTTCCGATAGCTATGCTGCTGATTCCGGCCATCGATCTTAAAGACGGTCAATGTGTGCGCCTCAAACAGGGCGATATGGATCAGGCGACGATTTTCTCCGAGGACCCGGCGGCGATGGCCCGAAAATGGGTCGATCTCGGTGCGCGGCGCCTCCATCTGGTCGATCTGAACGGCGCGTTCGCGGGCAAGCCGAAGAACCTCGAGGCGATCGAGGCGATCCTCAAGGAAGTCGGCGACGAGATCCCAGTGCAACTGGGCGGCGGCATCCGCAGCCTGGAGACCATCGAGAAGTACCTCGACACGGGCCTTTCCTACGTGATCATCGGCACCGCCGCCGTGAAGGATCCGGGCTTCCTGCAGGATGCCTGCACCGCCTTCACTGGCAGCATCATCGTCGGCCTCGACGCGAAGGACGGCAAGGTCGCCACCGACGGCTGGAGCAAGCTGACTGGCCACGAAGTGATCGACCTGGCCCAGAAGTTCGAGGACTACGGCGTCGAATCGATCGTCTATACCGATATTGGCCGCGACGGCATGCTCCAGGGCATCAACATCGAGGCGACCGTCAAACTCGCGCAGACGGTCGGCATTTCGGTGATCGCCAGCGGCGGCCTGTCGAACCTCAACGACATTGAGCAGCTCTGCGAGGTGGAGGGCGAGGGGATCGAGGGCGTGATCTGCGGCCGCGCGATTTACTCCGGCGATCTCGACTTTTCAGTCGCACAACGGCGCGTCGACGAACTGAACAGCGAACTCGACGAGGCCTGATCCGCTCGCGGCAGATCACCCGCCCGCGTCTTCGCCCGAGCCGCCCGCCGACGTGGGCGGCCTTACCTGCGGCACTGGTGCAAGATCATGGCTCTAGCTAAACGCCTCATCCCCTGTCTCGACGTGACCGCTGGGCGCGTCGTGAAGGGCGTCAATTTCGTCGAACTGCGCGACGCGGGCGACCCCGTCGAAATGGCGCGGCGCTATGACGATCAGGGTGCCGACGAACTCACTTTTCTCGACATCACCGCCGCCTCCGACCAGCGCGACCTGATCCTGCCGATCATCGAGGCGGTTGCCTCGCAGGTCTTCATCCCGCTGACGGTGGGCGGCGGCGTGCGCGCCGTTGAGGACGTGCGGCGCCTGCTCAACGCCGGCGCGGACAAGGTAAGCATGAACTCCTCGGCGGTCGCCAATCCGCAGCTGGTAGCCGACGCGGCTGGCAAGTACGGCTCGCAGTGCATCGTGGTGGCGATTGACGCCAAGCGCGTGTCGGGCGAGGGCGAGGCACCGCGCTGGGAGGTCTTCACCCACGGCGGGCGCAAGGGCACCGGGCTTGACGCGATCGAATGGGCCCGCAAGATGGCCGAGCTCGGCACCGGCGAGATCCTGCTGACCAGCATGGACCGCGACGGCACCAAGTCCGGCTTCGACCTGGCGCTCACGTGCGGCGTGTCCGACGCGGTGCCGGTGCCGGTGATCGCCTCGGGCGGGGTTGGCTCGCTGCAGCACCTGACCGACGGCATCGTCGACGGCCACGCCGACGCGGTGCTGGCCGCCGGCATCTTCCACTACGGCCAACACACGGTCGGCGAGGCGAAGCGCTTCATGGCGGATCGCGGCATTCCGGTGAGGCTCTGATGACCACGCCCCCCCCCCAAGCCGCGCCGCAGCCGGCCTGGCTCGACAAGGTTTGCTGGGACGACAACGGCCTGGTACCGGTGATCGCGCAGGAGCTCGGCAGCAACGACGTGCTGATGTTCGCCTGGATGAATCGCGAGGCCCTGAGCACGACTGTCGAAACCGGCCGGGCCGTTTACTATTCGCGTTCGCGTCGGCACCTGTGGTTCAAGGGCGAGGAATCGGGGCATGTGCAGCATGTGCACGAGGTCCGGATCGATTGCGACGAGGACGTCCTGCTGCTTAAGATCGAGCAGGTATCGGGCATTGCCTGCCATACCGGCCGGCATTCTTGCTTTTTCCAGAAATTCGAGGGCACCGTGGAAGGCGGCGACTGGATCGCGGTCGAGCCGGTGCTGAAAGATCCCGAGCACATCTACAAATGACGCAGACCACCAACGACACGCTGCTGCGCCTGGCGGCCATGATCGACAGCCGCAAGGGCGGCGATCCCGAGCAGTCCTACGTGTCGCGCCTGTTCCACAAGGGTGACGACGCGGTGCTCAAGAAGATCGGCGAGGAAGCCACCGAGGTAGTGCTGGCCGCCAAAGACGTGCGCCAGGGCGGCGCGCCCACGGCGCTGGTCGGCGAAGTGGCCGATCTCTGGTTCCATTGCCTGGTGATGCTGTCGCATTACGAACTGAGCCCGGCGAACGTGCTGGCCGAGATCGAACGCCGCGAGGGCCTATCGGGCCTCGAGGAAAAGGCGCTGCGCAAGCGCCGCGAGCGCGAGGAAGGCGACGGTTGAGCGCTCTCGCGCCCGCTCTCGCGCCCTGCGTCGGTCATGTCATCACAAACATGAGAAGCTATTGCCAAATCTGGTGTACGAGCGATCTGCGGCATGATCAGGCGGCCAGCGGTTGCTGAGCCGGTGTGCTATCGATCACCGGGGTTCCGTCCTTGACGCATAGGAATTTCAAAACGCCAGAGGAGGCGGGCGATCTGCGCAGAAGTTCGCTGGACGGGTAGTGGTGCCGTCGGTGGGCAAGGTTTCCGGCAACGTCACGCGATTTTCGCTGCGAAC
>JAYFRX010000376.1:0-3005 GCA_040946945.1 Burkholderia sp.
TGATCGAACGCGGGCTGGCGACCGACCGGGACTATCTGTTCGTGATTGATGGGTCCAAGGCGCTGCGCTCAGCGATCCAGGCAGTGTTCGGCGAACGTGCCCACGTCCAGCGGTGCCGGACCCACAAGATTCGCAACGCGACCGAACGGCTGGCGAAGCAGACCCGACAGCAGGTCGCCTCGGTCATGCGTGCCGCGTACAAGCTGCCGGGCGACGACGGCCTCGCTCGGCTGAAGGCCCAGGCGGCATGGTTGAAGACCGACCATCCGGACGCGGCGGCCTCGCTGCTTGAGGGGCTTGAGGAAACGTTCACGGTCAACCGCCTGGACCTGACGCCGCGGCTGATCCGCAGCCTGGCGACGACGAACCTGATCGAGAATCCGAACGGCGCGGTGCGCCGCGTCAGCGGCCGGGTCGACCGCTATCGCGATGTCGACATGGCGATGCGATGGGCGGCCACTGGCTTCCTGGAAGCTGAGAAGCGATTCCGTAAGCTCGGCGGTGCCGACGAGCTCTGGATGCTCGCCGTTGCCTTGCATCGTCCGACCGATAAACGCGTTGACCATGACTTGAAGTCCGCCTAACCTACGAGACACTGCCGCCCCAACCTTCAACTACGAATGGGACGCCGCCCAGTCCGGCATCAGCTTCGACCGATCCGAACTGCTCGCGCACCCCTTGGCTGATTGGCTCCAGTGCGGCAAAGCGGTCGCCCACTTTGGTGACGTGGATGCCAACACACGCCGCGTCGCAATGATCAACCGCAGCGAAGATCCAGACCAGGCCCTCATCGACGGTTTGAACCTTGGCGCCATCGGCGCCCCACATCTCGTTATGCCGATCAGTCGTCATTCGACCATCGTGAGCATTGGGCGGTTTCTGCGGTTGCCGATGGGGCGAAAGCAGGCTGTGTTCGCGCATCAGCCGCGAGACACGGGCGCGGGACACGTGGATGTCGTCCTGAATGCGCAAGCGTGCCCAGACCTTGCGCGCCCCTTCGCCGACGAACGGCGTGCGAGTCAGATCGGCGCGAACAGCTGCGAGCCGCTCGTGATCGGGCACCTTGGGCTTCGGGCCACGTCGGACAGGGGCAAAGTGGGGTGACCTTGTTGAGCGCCCTGCCGCGCTCGGCATAGATCGTGGAGCGCGGAAAGTCGAGCACCTGGCATACTCGTTGCAATCCGAAGTGTTTGCCTGTCGCGGAGATCGTGTGGCTCATGTCGACGAGCTCCGGACGCTCAAAGGGCGGCGTTCCTGCCGCTCGCGCAGAGTTAATGTCGAATCTGGTGTACGGCGGTCGGGCGGGATTTGAGAAGGCGCTGGCGGTTGCGTGAGCATGTTGTTTTCCGCGGAAACGCCTAGCAACCAGAGGCCCACCACCATGGCGAAACGTACGCAGGAAGCGCAGAGCAGTCAAGCAGCAGAAACGGCAATTAAGAGGCCGTGCGGTCTGGATGAGCTGATCCGGCAAGGCGCACGGCAGGTTATTCATCAGGCCATCGAGGCGGAATTGGTGGCGTTGCTCGAACAGTATTCGAACGTGAAGACGCTGGACGGCCGGCGCGTGATCGCGCGCAATGTGGTTATCTGCCTGAGCGCGAAATCGTCACGGCCATCGGTCCTGTGCCGGTCCAGGCGACGAAGGTGAGCGACCGTTCGGGCTCGGGGGCAAAGTTCAATTCGAACATGGTGCCGCCGTATGTGCGCAAGTCGCCGCGGGCGTCGGCAGCGCTGCCGTGGCTCTACCTGCGAGGCGTTTCGACGGGCGACATGAGCGAAGCATTCAGCGTACTGCTGGGCGAACAGGCCAAAGGGCTCTCGCCGAACGTCATGGCGCGGCTGAAGGCGCAGTGGGTGCAAGAATCTGAGCAGTGGAACAAGCATGATCTGTCGACTTCACGCTGGGTCTGCTGGTGGGCTGACGAGCATTCATACCGGCGCGCGCAGTGAGGATTCCGACGGTCAGTTGCCTGCTTGTCGTCATTGGCGTGAAACCGGATGGAACGAAGGAGCGCGTGTCGATTGCCGACGGGTACCGCGGCGAGTCGAAGGATGCGTGGCTGGAACTGTTGCTGGACCTGAAGGCCCGCGGGCTGCAAGCGGGGGGGCCATTGCTGGCCAGCGGCGACGGCGCGGTGGGCCGCACTCGAGGAAGCCTGTCCGCAAACACGGCATCAGCGTTGCTGGTTTCACAAGATCGGAAATGTACTGAACGCCTTGCCAAAATCGCAGCGTGCTCGGGGGAAGGCAGCGCGCTCAGCAATCTGGCACGCCGCAACGCGTACTGAGGCCCTTGTTGCTTTCGATCAGTTGGTCGCAACGGATTCGGCCAAATATCTAAAAACTGTCGAGAAGCTCACGAAGGACCGTGACGAACTGCTGGCGTTCTACGACTTTCCTGCAGAACACTGGCAGCGCGGCAGAACAACCAACCCGATCGAGTCGATCGTTCGCAACGGTGCGTCATCGCACTACGCGCACTCGCAACTGCCTGTCGCGCGCGACGTTCCTCGGCATGGCGTTCAAGCTTATCGAGTCCGCCGAGAAATCGTGGCGCCGCATCCGCGGCGTCGACAAGCTAGAACAACTTCTGACCTGATTAGTTACTTGACTCCGAAACAGCCATGAAATCAAGTATCGTTCGCCAGATGCTTACGGAGCGTGCGCCATGCCCATGAACAGAATCCAGTTTCATGGCCGGTCTGTCGATGAAAGAATTTCAGGAGCAGTACGGCAACGAAGCGCAATGCGAGACCGCGCTGGTCGGGTCTCGCTGGCCCGATGGCTGGGGTGTGCCTTCGATGCAAGGGCACGCGCTACGCCAGCGCTTACAACGGCCGGCGACTGTAGGAATGCCTGAGCCAGGCCTGCCGGCACTAATGCTCGTTGATCGTCGGAACGATATTCGAGAAGACGAAATTGCCGCTGACGACCTGGTTTCTGGCGATCTACCTGGTGACGCAGAGCAAGAACGCCATCAGCGGACTGGAGCTCAAACGCCAGCT